>JAYVTO010000195.1:0-39284 GCA_043788745.1 Acidobacteriaceae bacterium | reverse complement strand
AGCCACACCGGGTACCAGTAGGACTCGATCTCGCGGGAAGCGGGCCAACGCGAGCCAGCCCCTCCGTCAAATCCTTCAAAAGACGGCGGATTTAGGAATAGCGTTTTCATGACAACTTCTTTCAGGGTATCGCGAACCATGCGTAAGGAACAACCTCAGTTCAGCGAAACGATGGAATCCCACCGGGAAGCCCCCTAAATTTGCGGGGAGCGGGCATTTCTCCGGTGAACGTTATTGATTGCCGTTGCCGGCAGAAGCCTGGGCATCGAGCTTGGTATAGTTCGAGTAATCCACGCTGATCTCGGCCTTCCCGACAATGCGGGTTTCAACTGTGCTTTGAATGTGTTTCGGGTAAGAAATCCCGTCCCGCATCTCGTACTCCCTGACGAACTCGATGCCCTTCAGGAACACGCTCGGGCTCTTCACAAACTTGCCGGATTCGCGAACTGGCATGCAGGTCGCCTGATCGAGCCACAGTTCGCCCTTATAGAGTCCCACCATCTTTTTCTTCGGCGAGACCTGGAACATGTACATCACGCGCCCTTCGCGCTCGACGAGACCCTTGTACTTGAACTTGTAATTGCTAGGCGTCATAGCGAGCGACGCCAAGTCCTTGGCTTCGCTTTCCGCGCTCAGGTAGCGGGCGATGACGTCCTTCTTAATCGTGTTGTCGCCGGAGAATCGGAAGTAGTTGTAGGTAATCTGGCCTAGCTTCGAAATGCTGCGCATTGCATGCATCTTGCCCGATTTCTGCAGCTTAGGGAGTTGGGCGTCGATATCGACGTCCATCTGGAGGCCCTTCAGCGTTTCCGTCTGGGCCTTGCTGGCGCTGATATAGCGTTCGACGATCTGGGCGGTACTAGCGTCGGTATCGTTGTCCGAACCGGCTGCCGGAAGCAGTCCCCACGCCGAGATTCCGAATACTGACGCGACTAAAGCAAGACGACGCAACGATTCCCTCTACCAGCCTCCGTGGAGGCGAAAAATTCAACTCGGAAACCCCAGGCGAATACGCACGCCGAACGCGGACGCAGTTCGTTACGGGTTCTTCATCTTAGTATACCTGATCCATCGAACTGTGTCATCGATGCAGCGAAGATATGGTTTCCCCGCCTGAACGGTCATTGAAGGCCTGCCAGCTCCCTTGGGTTTACCCGAACTGATAGTCTGGCACACTTCTACAATTTGTGATGGCTGCTCTACAATCAAAGACAGGTGTCATTGTATTCCATCGAGTTCCGCAGCGTGTCAAAGAGCTACGCGATCTACGATTCGGCGGCGGACCGGCTAAAGGAACTCGTCACGCTGAACCGGGTGAACTTTCACCGTGATTTCTGGGCCCTCCGCGATGTCAGCTTCGAGGTGAAGCGCGGGGAAACGTTCTGTATCCTTGGGGAGAACGGTTGCGGCAAAAGCACCCTTCTCCAGATCGCAGCCGGAATTCTCGCGCCAACCAGCGGCGGCATCGCCGTCCACGGGCGCGTCGCCGCCCTACTCGAACTGGGTTCCGGCTTTAGCCCCGAGTTTTCCGGGCGCGACAATATCTATATGAACGGAGCCATCCTCGGATTCTCGTCCGCCGAAATGGACCGCCGCTACCGCGCCATCGAGGAGTTCGCTGAGATCGGTGACTTCATCCATCAGCCCGTGAAAACCTATTCGAGCGGCATGGCCGTGCGCCTCGCGTTCTCGGTCGCCATCCACGTTGATCCGGAGATTCTGTTGGTGGACGAGGCCCTTTCGGTCGGCGATATCTATTTCCGCCAGCGATGCATGCGCAAAGTGAACGAGTTGCGCGCACACGGAACCACGATTTTGTTTGTATCCCATGCCACGGGAGACGTAAAGGCGATTGGCGACCGCGCGCTTTGGCTCGATCACGGCCGGGTCCGCGAGATCGGCTCTACCGAAGCTGTGGTCACCAAGTACCTCGCCGCGATGGTCGAAAAGGACGCCGGCTACCAGACCGCGCACATTCCTCCAACGCATGGCGGAGATCGAGTCGCAGCGCCCGAAGTCGTCCAATCGATCCCGAATATCGACCATCGTTTCGGCGATGGGCGCGCTGAGATTCTGGGCATCGCGGTTACCGATGTCGACGGCAGAGCGGTTTCGATGCTGCAACCGGAATCCGCCATTGTCGTTCGGATCTCCGTTCTCGCAAAGAGTGAGATCCGGCAGCCGGTGGTTGGCTTCATGCTTCGAAATCATTTGGGCGTCGACTTCGCGGGCACCAACACCACCCGTGAATCTGTCGAACTGGCGCCGATGTCGCCGGGGGATGTCTTCACCGTCGACTTTCACGTCGAAATTCCCATGCTCTACGCGTCCACGTTTTCGCTGTCGCCGGCCATCGCCGACGGCACCCTGCAACAATACGCGATGTGCGACTGGATCGACAACGCCATCGCGCTGCCAATGGCTCGTGACGAGGCGCCGATCTACGGCCAGATGCACCTTCGGTGCCGAGTCGAAGTCAACGCGCGCCTCGCCGATCACGCGGCTTCTGAAGAGATCTATTCGTGAGCGAATTTACCGGAGAGCGCGTCGTCCCAGGTCAAGTAAACGTGGACCTCTGGAACGAGCATATGGCGAGATACCTGTTCGCCCTGCGTTTCGCCGGAGGCGCGCGGGCGCTCGATCTGGGTTGTGGCACCGGTTATGGAACAGCGGCTCTCGCGCAAGTCGCCCACGAAACCGTGGGTGTCGACGTCGCCGAAGACGCGATCGCGTATGCGCGCAGGAATTTCCCGCTCGCCAACGTCCGGTTTGAGCAACAATCCGCGGTCGCAACGGAAGAGCCGGATGCAAGCTTCAACCTCATTACCGCGTTCGAGATCATTGAGCATCTGGCGGACTGGCCCGCTCTAATTGCCGAAGCCCGCCGGCTGCTGCGAAACGATGGTCTGTTTCTTGTTTCGACGCCGAACGTCGGCTACTATGCCGAGTCGCGAGGCGAAACCGGACCGAATCCGTTTCACGTGCACGAGTTCAGCTGCGAAGAGTTCCTTCAGGCGCTGCAGGCGCATTTTCCGCACGTTCAGATGCTGTTGCAGAATCGCGTTGAGGCGTTTGCGTTTCATCCCTACCGCGTTCCCTGGCCCGCGGACGTCCGCCTCGATGGCAGCGCCGGAGGAACGGATCAGGCTCATTTCTTTCTCGCCGTTTGCAGCATCGCAAAACCAGCCGAGGAACGCGCCTTCGTCTACGTGCCGCGCGCCGCGAACCTGCTGCGCGAGCGCGAACAGCACGTGGCGCTGCTCGCCGAAGAGCTAGCGCGGAACAAGCAGTGGCTCCGGCAAGTGCAAACCGATCACGCCCAGTCGCTGACATTGCACGAAGAACAGAAAGCGCAGCTTGAGGCCCACAATCGCTGGGGGCTGCAACTCGAAGCCGATTGGAAGGCCGGCCTCGATCGAATCGCCGAACTGCAGCGCGAACTCGAGCGTGAGCAGGCATCGGCCCGCGAAGTCGTCGAGCAATACGAAACGAAGGTGCGCGACGTGGAAGCGGAGAACGTCGAGAAAACGCACTGGGCGCACGACACCGAGAAACGGCTAACCGACGAAGTCGATCAGAAGATCGCCGCGATCGCCGCACTCCATCGCGCTGAAACCGATCTCGAGGCCGGCATCCGCCGCGCGCAGTCGCTGTCCCACAAAAACGAACGCCTTTCCGCGATCCTCCACGGCGTCCGCGAATCCCGCTGGGTCCGCGCCGGAAGGGCTCTCGGCGTGGGCCCCAAGGTGGAAAGTGAATAAAGCCTGGCGCCTGATCAAGGCGCTGCCGCTGCTACTTGTCTCGCCGCTCCTGATCGCTCTACCGCTGTTGGCGCTCGCCTTTGCCGATCTACTCAGAGTTCGGCGCAAGCCGCAACTGACGCCGGACTCGCGGCCGCGTAACCAATCTGCATCCGTTGTCATTCCGAACTGGAATGGCCGCGACTTGCTGAACGCCTATCTGCCCTCCGTGGTCACGGCGATGACTGGCCATCCGGAGAATGAGGTAATCGTCGTCGATAACGGCTCCGAAGACGGCAGCGTCGATTTTTTGCGCGCGAATTTCCCCACGGTCCGCGTCGTCGCGCTCGACACCAACCTCGGCTTCGGCGGCGGCTCGAACACTGGCTTCGCGGCCGCAAAGAACGATATCGTCGTGCTGCTCAACAGCGACATGCGCGTTGAGCCGGATTTCTTACAGCCGCTGCTTGACGGCTTCACCGACAAGCGCGTGTTCGCGACCTCGTGTCAGATCTTTTTCAGCGACCCGAAGCGTCTCCGCGAAGAGACCGGCCTGACGCAAGCCTGGTGGGGCAACGGGGCGCTTCGTGTCCGGCATCGCCTCGATAACGCCGTCACGGATCTCTTCCCCTGCTTCTACGGCGGCGGCGGATCCTGTGCCTTCGATCGGCGGAAGTTCGCCGAACTCGGCGGATTCGACGAACTCCTCGCGCCCTTCTATCTCGAAGACACCGACCTCGGCTATATGGCCTGGAAGCGCGGCTGGAAGGTGCTCTATCAGCCGAAGAGCATCGTGTTCCACGAGCACCGCGGCACCATCGGAAAAAAGTTCACCGATGCGCAAATCCAAGCCGTCCTCAAGAAGAACTTCGTCCTGTTCGTTTGGAAAAATATCCACGACTGGAAGCGTTTGCTCGGCCACTTCGCGCACACCTGGGCGGCAGCCGTAGTCAGTGCCTTAGCAGGTGACTCGCCGGAGCGCGCAAGCGTCGCCGGGCTGTGGCACGCCTGCAAGCAGTTGCCGGGAGCAATCCGCTCGCGGCGGAAAGCCCAGCGCCTTGCCGCCGTCGACGATCGCGAAGCGTTCCGCCGTCCGCTCGGTGGCTATTTCCGCGACCGCTTTGAGAACCTGCCCGTAAGCGTCGACAAGCCCGCCGTGCTCTTCGTTTCGCCGTATCCTATCTGCCCGCCCGTGCATGGCGGCGGCGTCTTCATGCATCAAACGGCCACAAGACTGGCCGCGCTCGCCGATCTGCACCTCGTCGTGTTGCTCGATAAAGAGTCGGAGCGCGCGGCGCACGACGAACTGTCGCGGCAATGTGGTTCCGTCGAGTTCTTCGTCCGCCTGGAAGGCAAAACCAAAGTTTTCGGCTCCATCGAACCGCATGCCGTCCGCGAGTTCCGCAACGCAGACCTCGAATGGATGATCCATCGCATTCTCTTCACCAGGCGCATTGATGTCCTTCAGCTTGAGTACACCGTGATGGGCCAATATGCAGGCGGATTCCGCCAGATCCCCAGCATTCTTTTTGAGCACGACGTCTACTTCCAGTCCGTCGCCAGCGGTCTGCCGTTTCAGCGCGGCCTGATCGGCAAGGTCAACTGGCGCTGGGAGTATCTACGCGCCATCCGCTACGAACTGCGCATGCTGCCGAAAATGGATCGCATCCAGGTCTGCAGCCGCGACAACCGCGAGTATCTCGAATCGTTCCGGCCCGAATTGGGCGGCCGCATCGACGACAACCTGCGCGCCGGAATCGACACCGCGCGCTACGAGTATCACGAAGACGGCCGCGAGCCCTACACCATGCTCTTCCTCGGCAGCTTCCGCCATCTGCCCAACGAAGAGGCCCTTCGTTGGTTTCTCTCGCACGTCTTCCCGCGCATCCGCGCGAAGCGGCCGCGAGCGAAGCTGATCATTATCGGCTCCGATCCGCCGCCGCGCCACGGCCTTCCCGATGGCGGTGCGAACGAAGAAGCCATCGAGCTTATCGGCTTCGTCGACGACGTGAGAACGGCACTCGCGAAGTATGAAGTCTTCCTCTGCCCCATCTTGAGCGGATCGGGCGTTCGAGTAAAACTGCTGGAGGCCTTTGCCGCGGGTATTCCCGTAGTTTCGACCTACAAAGGCGCCGAAGGGCTGGCCGCGGTCGATGGCGAGATCTGCGCGCTCGCCGACCATCCCGACGCCTTCGCCGATCACGTAATCGATTTACTGGAAAATCGCGAAAAAGCCCTCCGCCTCGCCCGCGCCGCTCGATCGTTCGTCGTCGAAGAGCGCGACATGCAGAAGATGACCGGGAAGCTGGCGGCAAACTATCGGGAGTGCGTCGCCGCCATGCGCTCGAGCTCCGAGACCGTTCGATCCAATTCGTCGATCAACCGCGGAACGCCGCCCGCCTCACGCAGCGTACCCACTAACTCGCGGTAATACCAAAGAGTGCCTGCGCGCCCGCCGGTAAAGCGCTCCCAGAGATCTTCGCCAACGATGCGGTAGTCCGAAACCAGCGCCCGCGCGTTGTGCAGTTTGTCGCAGCCGCAGACCAGCAGCACGGAGGACGACGCCGTTCGCTTGTGACCGATGTAGACTTCCTTGCGATGCCGCCACGGCGGTTTCGGATACGTGTCCGCGTCGGTGCATCCCTCCACTGTATCCGCGACTTTGCTGCCAAAGCGTCGCCGAATCTCCATGAGAATCGGCGGTCCCCCCTGATCCTCTACAGCATCATGCAGTAGCGCCGCGATCGCTTCGTCTTCATCGGCATCATGCTCCAGCGCCAGCGCTGCGACCGAAAGCAGGTGCGCAACATACGGAATGTCCGACCCCTTGCGCCGCTGCTGCGCGTGCAGCCGCGTGGCGTAGAACAGAGCCTGTTCGAAGCGCTCCGAAAGCATTTACTTGCTGTGCGCCTTTTCGAGCCGCTCGATAATCTGATCGGCGATGTGATGCAATTCGTCGGGCGTCGATATCTTCGGGCGCGCGTAGGTCGACCAAATCACGTTGCGCGACACGCGATCGACGAGAAAGACCGTTCCTCGGCCCTTTGAAAACGACGTCAGACGGACAATGGGTCCACCGCCGACACCGTCTTTCTCCGTGGCTTCGTCCTTCTTCTTTTTCTCCGCTTTCGGCGTCATGATGTCGTCGAGCTTATTGTCGAAGGCCTCGCCGACGCGATCGGTGAAGATGGCATCCGCCTTCTGCGGATCGGTGACCACCGTGAACTGGCCTTTGGCGACGATCCGGTCGATCACGTACTGATCCAGACTCGAGGTCATGGGCAGGACGTAAATCGATTGGACATTCTTCAACTCAGGGGCGGCGGCAATCATTTGCAGCGCAGCCAACAGAAGGACGGGTGTGGCGAACTTCATCTCTTCATCATAGACGCAGCCAATGGCGGGAAAGACGAAGGGCGAAGAACAAAAAACGCCTCCCGGAGATGCGAGCCGCGCAACTGAAGGCTATCCTGAGACGAGCGATGTACAAGCAGCAGAGCATCACGGTCATCATCCCGTGCCTGAACGAGGAGCAGGGTATCGAAAAAGTGATGCGCAGCATGCCGTCTTTCGTCGACGAGGTAATCGTCGTCGACAACGGCTCGACCGACCGCACAGCCGATGTCGCAAAGGAGTTGGGCGCGCAAGTTATCCGCGAATCCGTGCGCGGCTACGGCCGCGCCTATAAGACCGGATTCGCCCAGGCCACCAGCGACATCATCGTCACCCTCGACGGCGATCACAGCTATCCGGCCGACGCGATCTCCTATCTGCTCGAGGCCATGATTCACCTCGAGGCCGATTTCCTCAGCGCCTCGCGCTTTCCCGTTCGCAACCGCCAAGCCATGAGCCTAAAGCACAAGTTCGGCAACATCGTGCTTTCGCTCGTCACTTCGTTCCTTTTCTTTCGCTGGGTTCGCGACTCGCAAACCGGTATGTGGGTTCTGCGCCGCGCAATCGTACCCAAGCTGAAACTGACCTCCGACGGCATGGCCTTCTCCGAAGAGATAAAGATCGAAGCCATTAAGCGCGGCTTCCGCTTCGTCGAGATCTCGATTCAGTATTCCTCGCGGCTCGGCGAGATCAAGCTGAATCCCTGGCGCGATGGAATTGCCAACTTGCTCTTCCTGTTCAAGAAAAGGTTCGACTAACCGCCGTGGTCACAGCCGTCATTCCTACCTGGAATCGCCGCGACCTGCTCGAAACCATTCTGCTTGATCTGCGCGCGCAAACCGCTCCTCCCGAACGAATCATCGTGATCGAAAACGGGTCCTCGGACGATTCGCACGCGGTCGGTATCGCGTCCGGAGCGGAAGTGATCTCCTGGCCGGAGAACCGTGGCTTCGCCCCCGCTGTCAACGCCGGTGTTCGTGCTGCGTCCAGCGAGTGGGTACTGATTGTGAACAACGACGTCCGTTTGCCGCCGGATTGGCTCGCGACCATGCGCGCGGCGGCCGATCGCCATCCCGAGGCGGCATTCATCGTCCCTAAATTGATGCAGGCCGGAGATCCCGGCCAGGTGGATGGCACCTTCGACGCGCTTTCGCGCAGCGGATTCGCGTGGCGCTGTGGATCTGGACGCAGGGACGCTCCGGCTTGGTGCACCCCCGGCGCGGTTCAGTTCGCGCCCCTGACAGCAGTGCTCGTTCGCCGCGCGGTATTTGAAGAGGTCGGATTTCTCGAAGAGGCGTTCGAGTCGTACTATGAGGATGTAGAGTTCTTCCTTCGCTGCGCCCTAAAGGACATCCGCGGCTGGTACGAGCCGGTCGCGATCGCGACCCATTTGGGTAGCGCAACGCTCGGCAAGTGGAATAAGGATACAGTTTTTCGAATCAGCCGAAACCAAAGATGGCTTACGCGGATCTACTTTCATGAGCTTCCCCGGAAACCGGTTGTGGCCGGACAATTGCTATGGTGTCTGTTGTGCCTCCGGCACGGATGCGCTTGGGCCTTCCTTCGGGGCTGGTTTGCCGGGTCGCGCGGATTGCGAAGGTTCCCGTATCCTGGCGATGTCGCCCGGATCACCGCGGAAGGTGACGCGATGATTCGCCGATTGCAGGAAGAGACTGGCTTCGATTGGTTCTGGAAGGCCTATTTTCGACTTGTCGCATGAGTTCCCCAACAGCCATTGTCGTAACCTATAACTCCGGCGAAGTCGTTGACGCGTGCCTCCGTTCCCTGGGGAACATTCCGGTCGTCGTCGTGGATAACGCTTCCGAAGACGATTCCCGCCAGCGCGTGGCGAACCACCCAAATGCCCACCTCATTGCCAATCCGGTCAATCGCGGCTTCGCAACCGCCGTCAACCAAGCCGTCTGCGCGTCCGAAGGAAACGCTTTTTTGTTGCTGAATCCGGATACGGAGCTGCTCCCTGGCACGCTCGCTGCGCTCGCAACGATGAACCACCCGCTCCTCGGAGGCCGGCTCGTCGATTCCAACAACCAGGACCAGGTTGGGTTCGGCGTCAGGCGATTCCCAACAGCGCTTTCGCTTATCTTCGAGGTCCTCGGTATTAACCAACTCTGGCCCGCCAACCCGGTGAACAAGCGCTACCGTTATCTTGACCTCGATCTTAATAAGCCGGGCGAGGTCGACCAACCCGCCGGTGCCTTCCTCTTCTTTGCGCGCGAAGTGTGGCGAAAGACGGGCGGATTCGACGAAGATTTCCGGCCGATCTGGTTCGAAGACGTCGATTTCTGCCTACGAGCCAATCAAATGGGGTTCCGCGCGGCGTATGAACCGACTCTTGTAGTACGGCACGGCGGCGGGCATAGTATTCGACCGCTGGCTGCGGCGTGCCGCGTCACTTACTGGTATGCTAGCCTTCTAAGATATGCCTCGAAGCACTTTCGCCCGGTGTCATTTCGGGGAGTTTGCGTGGCTGTAGCCCTAGGCGCTTCACTGCGCTTGGTCTCGGACACAGTTCGGCAGCGGAGTACGGGCTCCGTCGGAGCATATTATAGGGTGATCCGTTTGGCAATTTTATCCTTGTTCTCGCCGGCCTTGGCGCGTCCCGTGCTGGCGTTGAATGAAACGGGAAGGGTGCGCGGGTAAGCGAATCGGCGAATGTCGTATTACGAAACAGTTTCGGTCACCATCGTCACGTTTAACAGCGGTCGCTTCATTAAGCGCTGCCTGGAGTCGGTCCTCGCCCAGAAATATCCGCGTCTCGAAGTCGTCGTCGTCGACAATGCCTCCGTCGATGGAACCCAGGACATTATTGAGCAGTTTGAGGACCGCGTCCGCGTCATCCACAACGAAGAAAACATTGGGTTTGCGGCGGCGCAGAACCAAGCCATCGCGGCTGCATCGGGCGACTGGATCCTGACCCTGAACCCCGACGTCGTGCTGATGCCGAACTTCACCCAGATGATGGTTGACGCCGGCCAAGTGGATCCGAAAATCGGCACAGTCTGCGGCAAGCTCCTCACTATCCTCTCGAACTTCGACCTTCCCGAAAAACAACTCGTTGACTCCACCGGCATTTACTTCACTCCGATGCTGCGCCACCTCGACCGTGGCAGCCAGGAAGTCGACAACGGCCACTACCTGAATTTTGAATATGTGTTCGGCGCCACCGCCGCAGCCGCTCTCTACCGCCGCGGCATGATCGACGACGTATCGATCTTCGGAGAGTTCTTTGATCCGGACTTCTTCGTCTACCGCGAGGACGCCGACGTGGCGTGGCGCGCGCAGTTGCTGGGCTGGAAGTGCCTCTACACGCCGCACGCCCGCGGCTATCACGTGCGCAACGTGCTACCCGGCAATCGACGCGCCCTGCCGCCCGAGATCAATATGCACTCGGTGAAAAACCGCTTCCTAATGCGCGTGAAGAACATCTCCGGTCACCTCTACTGGCGCAATTTCTTCTCCATCACCGTGCGCGATGCCGTTGTTTTCGGCGCCTGCCTTCTCCACGAACATTCGTCTCTCAAGGCCTTCTGGTATTTGGCAGGCAACCTCGGTCGCGTACTCGCCAAGCGTGGCGAGATCATGCGCCGAAAACGCGTTTCCGATGAATACATGGCCAGCTGGTTCGACTACGAGCCTGTCAGCTATCCTGCCCCCAAACCAACCCAGCGCGTGCTCGCAAAAGCCCGCGCCGCGCGCATCAGCACGCGGTGACGCCGCCCTCCCCCCGCAAGCCACTTCACATCGCCATTCTCGGTACCCGTGGCATCCCCGCCAATTACGGCGGATTCGAAACCTTCGCCGAAGAACTTTCGACGCGCCTCGTCTCCCGCGGCCACCACGTCACCGTCTATTGCCGCGAACGCAGTCCCACTCCCTTCCGCGGCGTTGACCTCGTCTACCTTCCCACGCTGAAACACAAGTACACCGACACCATCGCGCACACCTTGCTCTCCACCCTGCACGTGCTGTTCCGCCGCTGCGACGTCGCGCTGTACTGCAACGCAGCCAACGCCGTCTTCACCATCCTGCCGCGGCTTACCGGCATCCCCGTCGCACTCAACGTCGACGGCCTGGAGCGAAAACGAAAAAAGTGGAATGCCTTCGCCAAGGCCTGGTATCTCGCTTCCGAGTGGCTCGCCACCGTCCTGCCGACCGCGATCGTCACCGACGCCGAGAAGATCGAAGAATACTATCTCGAGCGCTACAAAAAGCCCTCCACCTTCATCGCCTACGGCGCGGACACCGGGCGCGCCGAAACTTTTACCACCATCGAGCAGTTGAATCTCGAACCCCGCGAGTACTTTCTCTACGTCAGCCGCATGGAGCCCGAGAATAACGGCCTGCTTGTGCGCGAAGCGTTCGAGACCGTCTCCACTTCGAAGAAACTCGCCTTGATTGGCGACGCTCCCTACGCGAGCGAGTACATCCGCCGCGTGCGCGACACCCGCGATCCAAGGGTCGTCTTACCCGGCGCCATCTACGGCCAGGGCTATCGCGAACTTGGTTCTCACTGCTTCGCCTACATCCATGCCACCGAAGTCGGCGGAACGCATCCCGCACTCATCGAAGCCATGGGTCGCGGCGCACTCACCCTCTACCTCGATACGCCGGAGAACGCCGAGGTCGCCGGAGACGCCGGACTGCCATTTACCCACGCCAACTTGGCCGCAACCATGCAAGCTGTTTTGGAGATGAGTGAAGCCGAACGAAACGGGTTTCAGGAGAAAGCAGTCGAAAGAGTGAGGCAGCGGTACAGCTGGGAGGCCGTGACCGCTGCCTACGAAGGTTTACTACAGGGATTGGTTCGGAGAGAGGAAAGAACGAGAGCTGGAAAATGAGGAATCGCGGAGTGCGTTCGGCACGGTCTGGCGAACCTGCGGGCCGCTAGCCGCGCGATCGTCGCTCATGGATGCAATCGCGAGCGCGCTGATTGCCATCCACAGGTATGTCGGACCGTCGAAATGCATTAGCCCCCACCCGCCCGTCAGCGGCTGCAGCAACTGGACGAAAAGAACAAGAGCGAATGTCAGGATCAGTTTCATAAGGGTTTGCTCGCACCCCTAGAATGCAGTCTCTCCCTGTATGGCACACGGGTAATTAGTTGGTTTTTTCGGTACTAAGTGCACACAGAGAGTTCTTACAATAGTCCTATGACCTCAGATTCATCCGTCTCCGAAACGGCCCGGTATCGATCCTGGGTCGAAGTCTCTCGCCAGCGAATCGCCGACAACTTTCGCGCTGTCTGTGACGTATGCGGACCTGCCGTCGAAGTCATGCCGGTCGTCAAGGCCGACGCCTACCGCCACGGCGCGACCGAAGTCGCCAAGGTCCTTGAGAAAGCGGGCGCCACGTGGCTGGCCGTTTCGAATGCCGAAGAGGGCGTCGCCCTCCGCGACGCCGGAGTCGCTGCACGTATTCTCGTCATGGCCGATTTCTCCGCTTCGTGGCGCGAAGATCTGTTGCGCAAGGGCCTCACGCCAGTGCTTCACGCGCGGTCCGAGATCGAAGACCTCGCTCGCCTTGCCTCTTCGCTCGGAGGCATCTGCGGATATCACCTCAAGATCGATTCCGGCATGGGGCGCCTCGGCACGCGCGCCACTGCTCAGGAGATCGCGGAAACCGTCTTAGCCAGGCAATCCAGCGCCAGGCTCGAAGGCCTGATGACCCACTTCGCGTCGTCGGCCAACTACAACTCGACGCAAACCGAAGAACAAACCGCCTACTTCCAGGCGCTCCGCGAGGCCCTGGCGGCAGCCGGTGTCAAGCCGCGGTACGTGCACTCATCGAGCACGATTCCAGTGGCGTATGGCCGCCGAAACGCCTCGGGAAATATAGTCCGCCCGGGGCAAGCCATCTACGGCTACGTCTCACCCACGCGCGGCAGCGCCCCAGGCGCCGAACTCTCCGTTAGGCCCGCGTTGACCTGGAAAGCCCGCGTCCTGCTCGTCAAGGAAATTCCCGAAGGCGCGCAAGTCGGCTACGGAGCCATGTTCCGCGCCCCGAAACCCATGCGCATCGCCATCCTCGGAGCCGGGTACGCCGACGGCGTTCCCCATCGCCTGTCAAACAAAGGCAAGGTGATTTTCGACGGGCGCCTCCTGCCAATCCTAGGTGCCGTCTCAATGGATGTCACCACGATCGACGCAACGCCCTGCCCACAGATGAAGGCGGGCGACGTCGTGACGCTACTCGGTCGCGAAGGCGACGCCAGCATGGATGCCCAGGAAATCGCAAAACTCGCCGGCACCATCTCCTACAGTGTCCTCTGCGGAATCAGCGCCCGAGTCAAGCGCGTCTACGTCTAGGCTATAGCTGAAACCCGGGATTGCTTCGGCGAACGACTCTCGTTCTAGCCCCGGCCCTAAACAGCGGGGTTGCGAACGAGGCGCGACCGTTAGGTCGCGCGCAGTAAGCGGACCCCGCGTCGGCCCCGAACCGATACACCAAAATTCAATCACTTACAAGGTGGTTCCTGGAGAGCGGCCCGGAGGGCCGCGTCGGGAGCGGATTTACCAGCCGGCGGCCCGCCCTGCTGCTACCAGAATTCAACAACTTGTGCGCCGGGATAAACCGGCATGTCGTAGGGGATGCAAGAGCCCTACAGGAAAGGAATAGCGAACCATCCTGACCCCGAGTTTTGCGGCGAGCATCGTGAGGTGGCCGTCGAAGCGTAAACTCGGACGCTCGTATCCAAGGAAGGAGCCGTATGTGGTAGCTCCGCTCGTACGGATCTGTGCGGGGGACGGTCCGCGATGGCCGTCCCTACCGCGACACAGGGTGGTTTCTGGAGAGTGAGCGGATCACTATAACCCCGACCCTCAGTGCGCACCTGCTTTCCAGCGGCTAGTTCTTCTCCAGGAAATCCCCGCTCGATGCGTCAATGAACACAGTGAAATCCGCTGTTCCCACCGTCTCACCCCACAGCACCCGCCAATACACATTCGGAAACCGCGGACTCGACTCGAGCATGAAATTCACTGGCGGCCGATCTTTCTCCTTCTTGAAGAACGAAGCCGCATGCTTCACCGCTGTCTCATACGCCGCATCCGTATCGATCCGCAGCGCCTGCATCAGGAACGGCCGCGATTGCCCCCGCGGACCACTCCAGCCTTCTTCCGGACCCGCAAACAAACCCTTGTGCAGATTCCCCGCCGACTCAATCGCGGACCACGTCCACGATCGTGACCGCCCGCGCGACGCCGAAACAAACTGCACCTGCCAAGCGCCAGCCTTGCCAATCTCCGCCTTCACTTCCGGCAACAGAATACTAACCACCTGCAACGGCTGCGCGTCCTGCGCCCACGCCCGCGCCGCCGGATATACCTTGAAAAACGCCGCCCGTCCCGTAATCGGCTCGAGCGGCGGCTCGACTTTCTTCTGAGACTTCTTGGCCGGTTCGGAGCAGGCGCCAAGTAACAGCACCGCGGCAAGCCAGTAAACGTTCCGCATCTTTCTACTGTAGGCCACCGACCTTACGAAACGCCACGCATGTTTCTCGTGCTAAGACCGGCAATAAATATCCCCGGCCGGACAGCCCGGCGTTCTAGCCCTGCCGGTTACGGCGGGGATCGTTTCGATCCCGAATCACGCGGCCGGAGAACTACGGCCAAGTGAGCCTCGATCTCCCCCCCTTCTCGCGGATATAATTGAGCGGAAGGCGGCTGCACGCGCGGCCGGGAGGATTTTTGATGCGTCGTTTCCATTTTTTCATGATCGGCCAGTGCCTGATGACCGGACTGCTGTCCGTTACCCTGCTAGCCGCGCCCCTTGCGGCGCAAACCAAGAAGCGGGTTGCCGTGATGAACTTCGAATACGGCACCATCTCGACCTCGGTTGCCCAGATCTTCGGTACCAATGTCGACATCGGCAAGGGAATCGCCGACATGCTGGTCGACCGCCTCGTCAATGACGGAACGTACTCCGTCATCGAACGCAAGGCCCTCGACAAAGTGCTTGCCGAACAGAATTTTTCGAATAGCGATCGCGCCGATCCCACCTCGGCCGCCAAGCTCGCCCGCATCCTCGGCGTCGACGCCATCATCGTCGGCAGCATCACGCAGTTCGGCCGCGACGACAAATCGACGGGCGTCGGTGGAGGCGTGGCAAGTCGCGTCAGCGGACGATTCGGCGTTGGCGGCATCAGCACCAAGAGCTCGAAAGCCGTTGTGCAGGTTACCGCCCGTATGATCAACACCGAAACGGCGGAGATCCTCGCATCGGCCGCCGGCAAAGGCGAATCCAAACGAGATAGCACCTCGCTGCTCGGTGCCGGTGGCGGATCCATCGCCGGCGGCGCGGGCGTAGACATGCGTAGCTCGAACTTCGGCGAAACCATCCTCGGTGAAGCCACCAACGACGCCGTCACCCAGGTTGCGATGAAGCTCAAAGAGAGCAACGGCCGCATTCCTGCCCGCGTCATCGCCATCGACGGCCTCGTCGCCGATGTCTCCGGCAAAACGCTCGTCCTGAACATCGGCAGAAGTGGCGGCCTCAAAGTCGGCGACCGGCTTCGTGTGATGCGCGTCGGCCGCGAGATCAAGGATCCGGCCACGGGCAAAGTGATTCGGCGTTCCGAAGACGCACTCGGCGAAGTGCAAATCACCGAAGTGGACGATTCGTCGTCGGTCGGTACCTACGTCGGGGCCGGCGCGGTCAAAGTCGGCGATCGCATCAAGAGCCAGTAGTGCAACGCCGCCTTCATCGAACCGAAAGAACGCAACCGGCCCTTCGCGGCCGGTTGCGTGCGAAAAGAGGTCGCTTATGAGTTTCGAGATTGGCCAGCGCATCGGCGATTACGAGATCGTCTCCATCCTCGGCGCGGGGGGCATGGGCGAGGTCTATAAGGTTCGCCACGTCATCTCCGATCGGGTTGAGGCCATGAAGGTCCTCCTCCCCAATCTATCGAGCGACCCCGATGGCGCCGACCGCTTCTTGCGTGAGATCAAAGTCCAAGCCTCACTCGATCACCCCAACATCGCCGCTCTCCACACAGCCCTTCGCGTGGACAATCAGCTACTGATGGTGATGGAGTACGTCGAAGGCACCACGCTCGAAGCCCTCATGCAGAGCGGAGCAATCGGCAGAGACCCGGTCGTCGACTACGTCATCCAGGTACTCTCGGCGCTTTCGTATGCGCACAGCCGCGGCGTCGTCCACCGCGACATCAAGCCGGCGAACATGATGTTGACGCCCGCCGGCCAGATCAAGCTGATGGATTTCGGCATCGCGCGTGCCACCCAGGATCGCCGCCTCACGCAAACCGGCCGCACCGTCGGATCGCTTTTCTACATGTCGCCGGAGCAGATCAACGGCCAGCTCACCGACGGCCGGAGCGATCTCTACTCGCTTGGCATCACCCTCTACGAACTCGTTACCGGACGCCGGCCTTTCGATGGAGATAGCGATTTCTCGATCATGGCCGCGCACCTGCAGCAGAATCCCATTCCGCCCGTGCAACTCGACCCGCATGTGCCGATGGCCCTCAACGAAGTCATCTTGATGGCCATTGCCAAAGATGCCGACGCGCGGTTCCAATCCGCCGAGGCCTTCCGCCTGGCGCTGGAAAGGGCGCGCTCCATGCCGTATCCCGTCGGCCAACCCTCCACGCAGCCACCTCAGCAGAGCCCCGCATACGCCATAAATCAAGATCCGCAACACACACAACAGCACTATCCACAAGAGCCACAGCCCTACCAGCAGGCCCCGCAGCCATATCAACAGACCCAGCAACCCTTCGCAGGACAGCCCTATGGCGCACCACCGGCGCCGGCGCAGTACGGTGCCCAACCAGGATATGGAGCATCGCAACAGCAGCATTACATGCCGGCCCCGCCGGCGGTGCAAGCGGAGAAGAGTTCCCGCGGCCTCTACATGGCCGTCGGTTCGCTGGTGACAGTCGCAGTCCTCGCGCTCGCCATCGTGAAGGGTCCCGATCTGATGAAGACCCTTGCCGGTTCGCAATCGAAGGACAGCACGCCGCAAACGCCGCTCGCGTCGCAGCAGAATCCAGGGCAAACACCGCAATCTCAGCCACACGCGGCGCAAGACCCGCAGCAATCTCAGACACCTGCGGATACGCCAATCGCCCAAACGCCACCACCGCAAGCGCCGGAATCGCAGACGCCGCCAACCTCGGCACCTTCGACGTCGACTTCGCCAACGTCAACTTCGCCAACCTCTACGGCAGCAAACAAACCGCCGGCGCGGAATCCGCCCCCGTCATCGAAATCACCCCCCCGCGAAACAACGGCACGCATGGCACCGCAGGAGCGCCCCCAGCAGTATCAACAAAGCCAGCCGCCCGCCTACCAGCAACCACCACCGCAGCAGCAGCAACCACAGCAAGCCAATAACGCCGCCGCGCAACGCGCCGCTGCGCTAAACGAAGCCCGCGAACGCCACAACGACCTCGCCATCCGCGCTGGAACGGCGCGCGAAGGCCTCAGTTCCATCAAGCAGCAAATGGCAAACCAAGGCCTCGGACTCCGCGCCGACATCCGCGAAGCCGAGACCCGCATGAGCTACCAGTTGAAAGAAGCTGTAGCAGCCATCCGCGCCGGCGACGTCGAAGGCGCGAAGCGAAACCTCGACATGGCCACCCGTGCCATCGAAACCGTGGAGCGTTTCCTGGGCAGGTAGGATCCTGTCAGCGCTTCGCCTCCGCGTGCACCGTCACCAACTCGCTATTCAGAGGAACCCCAGAGCGGATCGGTACGCGCAGGATCGCTTCAAACGGTTCGCCGGGCGCGATCCCGGCCTTTGCCAGCCGTGCCAGTAACTCAGCAGCGTGCTTCGGATCGCAGACGAACTCCGCGGCGGATTGCGTCCCGAGCGTCGTTGCTCCCGCCAAGATGAGGATCCGCCGCGCGGGATCGATCCCATGCAGCAACGCGATTGTCGCGTAGTCCTGTTGAATTGGCGGCGTCAGCGGGACGAGAAACTCCTTGGGCTCGCCCGCCTGCGGATGCAGATTCTCGATCGTTACCGTCGAAAGCTTGCCGTTGTCTCGCTTGAACGACAGGTGAAACTCGCTCGGCGCCGGCATATCTCGCAACGCTAAATTCTCTCCGCGCGATCCAATGAAAATGAGATCGTACAAACGCGCGTCGTCGAGCGTAAGAAGCCTCCCGCGCTTTACGCGCAGATCTTTCCCCGCAGCCGAGAATAATCGGCCGATCTGGAGCGTACCCAGCACCTCGCCGACGCCCGTGTAGTGATTGAGCATCGCCGAATCGCGATCCATCGTCGCGTCGAAGTGCCGTAGCCCGGAAAGCGGATCTCCCGTGAATGCGGCGTTGCTGAACACCAGTACCGGAGCCTGTCGCGCCGTCAGAAAGTGATTCCAGAGCGTCTCGACGGATGCAGCGACGGCGGGTCGCGATGTAGCCCCGGACCGCGCCGCGAGCCAAACATTCGCCAAAATCGAAACCGCCGCCAGACCAGCCATCGCATAGACCAAGGTCCGGCTCTTTCGAGATTCCTGGGGAGGCGCCACCTCCGCTGCAGCGGCCTCCACCTCGCTCGGCCGAGCCCGAAAAACCAGCGAGTACGATCCCTTCGGCAAGTCGATGATCACCGGATCCTCTTTGCCCGCCGTCCCGTAGTACTCTTGCAGCTTTCCCCGCAGTCGCCCGATCTGCGCCCGCACGATCGCATCCGCCCGAGGGTCGAAATCCGCCGGCCGTCCCAGCGCCTCCGTCGCGATCTGATGTTCTCGCAACGACGTCTCCGGAGACTCGATCTTCCGCTGCGCCAGGTAATCGAGAAGCCTGCGTTGAGAGTCAGACCCAAACCGGTCCGTATCGGCAAGCAGCTTTGGCACCTGCCGCCAGAGTTCGGCTGGTGCCAGCCGAGGGTCAATTACTGGGCGAGGCTCGTTCTGGGCTTCCACAGGTCGTTAACGGCAGCATAGACCCTGCGTTACCTGACCGCTAGGCCCTTGATTCTACACGTTACCTATTCCGTACACGTATGTACTTGCCGCGCGCCCGCCCCCACCCTACAATCCAATGACCGACCGCCGAATCTTCCGTATGGGGTTTCCATGTTGAATCGCACTCTCGCCTGTGTTGTCCTTTTTGCAAGCTTTCTCTCCGCTCAATTGACCACGTCCGACCTCGTCGGCCGAGTCACCGACGGCAGCGGAGCGCCCATGACCGGAGTCAAAGTCTCCGTCGGGAATCTGGCTACCGGTGCCGTCCGCGCCGTCGAAACCACATCCAGCGGCGACTACGTTGTCAATCTTCTGCCCCCCGGGAAGTATAGCGTCCGCGTGGAACGGAATGGCTTCAAGTCGTTCAACGTGCCGTCGCTCGACCTCGCCGCAGGCGACCGCGCTCGCGTAGACGCCACCATGCAGGTTGGCCAGGTCAGCGAGCGTATCGAGGTGCAGGCTCAGGCACCAGCGCTGCAGTCCGATAGCTCGACCGTCGGCGACGTGGTGACACAGAAGGCCGTCCAGGATCTCCCCCTAAACGGTCGCAACTACGTGAACCTCGTCCAACTCGCGCCCGGCGCCAACCCCGGGCCTCCCAACGGAATCACCAGCGGCAACCGCCCCGACGACCGCCGCCAGACCTCGACCGTCTCAGTCAACGGCCAGTCGGACCTTTTGAACAACCACCTCATTGCCGGCCTCGACAACAACGAACGCATCATCGGCACCATCGGTGTTCGCCCGTCGAATCGACGCCATCGCCGAGATTAAGATCCAGACAAACCTCTATGCCGCCGACGTCGGCCGCACGGCGGGTGGCGTCATTAACATCATTACGAAGTCCGGCAGCAACAACCTGCACGGCTCGCTCTACGAATTCTTCCGCAACGACAAGCTCGACGCGCGCAACTTCTTCGCGCCTCCCGGAGCGACTCCGAAGTTCCGCCAGAACCAGTTTAGCGGCAGCGTTGGCGGAGCCATTATCAAAAACCGCACGTTCTTTTTCGGCGACGTCGAATCGCTTAAAGTTGTCCAGGGCGTTGTCGCCACCGTCACTGTTCCCACGGCCTTCCAGGCGAACATTGGCAACTTCAGCGACGTCAATGGACCCACCGTGCCGCTGAACCGCATCGATCCGATCGGAGCCAAATACTTCGCTCTTTACCCGCTGCCGAATCGCCCCGGCGTTGCCAATAATTTCTCGTCCGCGCGAAATCGAACCTTCGACGGCCTCACTGCCGACGCGCGCATCGATCACCGCTTCAGCGATCGCAACTCGCTCTTCGGCCGCTACTCCATCAACCGCAACGACGTCGACACGCCCGGAATTCTGCCCGCCGTCAACGGCATTGAACCCGGCGGCAACATCCTGACTTTCGCCGGAACTTCCAAAATTCGCGCCAACGCCGTCCAGTTGAACGCTGTCCACGTCCTGCGCCCGAACCTCATTCTCGAACTCAAAGCGGGCTTCACGCGCGTAGACATCAGGTCGCTGCCGCTGAACAACGGCAAGAATCTCAGCCGCCAGTTTGGTCTCCCCAACGTCAATCTCGACGACGCTTCTTCCGGCCTCGCACCAATGTTTTTCTCTGGCGCCTACGCCAGCGTTGGCGATGGCGTCTTCGTCCCGCTTACCTATCTCGACAACACGTTTCAGTATCAGGGCGCGGTCAGTTACACTCGCGGCGCCCACAACATTCGCGCCGGAGCCGCTGGGATTCGCCGCCAGGCGACCTACGGACAAAGCTCGTTTCCGATCGGCCTGTTCGTTTTTCTGCCCATCGCGCCGACCAACAACGCCCTCGCGAATCTGCTCTTCGGCCAGCCGATCCAGACCCAGCGCTCTAATTTCCTCGTGACGCCGAGCTATCGCATCTGGGGGCCCAGCTTCTTTGTGCAGGACGACTGGCGCGTTACGAAGTGGCTGACCTTGCAACTCCTGTTCCAGCGTCGCTATAAAACAGGTTTGACTCTCAACACCAACTACACCTACGCGCGAGGTATCGACAACTTCCCCGCGCCCGGCGGAACGACGTATCCCTACGCCCTGCTGCCCGATTCCGTCAACACCTACGACCGCGGCAACGGCGACCTCGACATTCGCCACCGCTGGGTCTTCACCGCGAACTACGAACTGCCTTTCGGCAAGTCGCTAAAGGGTTGGCAAGCGGCTCTCGCCAAGGGCTGGCAGCTGAATTCCATCGCGTCCTACCAAACCGGACTCCCCTTCAGCATCGTCAGTTCCAACGCACGCATCAACCTTGGTCCAACCGTCACGACCGACCGTCCGGACCGCCTCCGCAACGGGTCCCTCTCGAACCCCACTGTCGAGCGCTACTTCGACACCACGGCCTTCGCGTCCCAAGCCCTGGGAACCGCCGGCAGCTCCGGCCGCAATATCCTCTACGGGCCAAACCAGCGCCGCGTTGATCTCTCCGTGTTTAAGGAATTCCAAATCCACGAATCTTTGCGCCTACAGTTCCGCGCCGAGTCGTACAATCTGACCAACACGGCAAGCTTCTCGAATCCCAACGCAACGCTTGGTTCGCCGTCCATCGGCCAAATCGCCAGCACACCATCGAACGCGCCTCCGCGCCAACATCAGTTCGCATTGAAGCTGTTGTTCTAATTGCTCTACGCAACGCGCCGCAAAGAGTCTTACGCGCGCGGCCGCCCGCGTTTGATGCGCTTCAGAATGTTCTGCGCTCGGTCTCCGGTGAGTTTGGAGGAGACCGCTGCTTCAAAGTGCAGATCCGGAACGCGGAAGATGTCGATGCGATCCGTGATCTGCGATCGCAGAAACGCCTTCGCATTTTCGAGCGCGGCAATCGTCGGCGCTTCTTCGCCTTCGATAATCAGGCGGACCAGCGCCTTCTTGGCGTCGGGCGAGATGGTGACCTCGGTGATCGTGATCGGGCTAAGGCGAGGATCTTTCAGCTCGTAGTTGATCAGCTCTTCAAGCTCGATCCGAAGAGCTTCGGAGAATCGGGCGGCGCGGCGTGGGTCCATGGCTAAGCGGTTACCTCTGCGGGGTGGATGGCGCGGATGCCATCGTAGCGGGCGAAATCGGGTGTGTTGTAAGTAAGTATTTCATTGACTCCGTGGACTTTTATGGCAGCGGCAATATGCGCGTCGTGGACTTGCCGACCGGAGACGTTATGGGTTTCGACGAGCTTCCTCCAGGCTGGATAGATAAGCGGAGAATCGGCAAGCAAAGTCAACGTGGCTTCGATCCTTGAGACAAGGCGCGCTGCTTCGGTTGGGGTCATCCCAAGGCCGTTCAGCTTTGCGGGACGCGTGCACACGTTCCAGAGTTCGACGAGATTCTGAGCAAGCACGAAGACCTGGCCATCACGTCGTAAAAGTTCCCTGATTGCTCGTCCTGCTTCCGCGCTGGACGGATCCAGGGCGCCGGCTGCCCGCAGAAGGACGTTGGTATCCACCACATAAGGCATCTAATCGATGTAGTTACCGTTGCGATCCGCCTTGTAAATTGTTTCGCGGCTCATCGCCTCGTCGGTCAGCACCGGCCCGGACTTCAGACTGCCAACGAATTGATGAAATGCCGCAATTCGCTCCGTCAGAGGGCGAGAGTCGCTCGTTGGAAGGATCGGCAAATTGGTTTCGACAAGGGACTGCACGAGAGCCTCCCTGGATATTCCGCGCGACTTAGCCACGAGATCCAGCTGAGATTCCAGCTCTGGCGCGAGTTCGATGGTGATCGACATAGACTGCTCTTGCTTCAGACTAGCACTGGCGAGGTAACAGGCAATATACGAGAGGTTGCGAGGAACTAGGCGGTTACCTCCGAGGGGTGGATGGCGCGGATGCCATCGCGGGCGAAACCGGATGTGTTGGAAGTAAGCATTTCATTGACTCCGTGGACTTTCATCGCTGCGGTAATACGCGCGTCATGGACCTGGCCGCCGGAACTCGGCAATGAATAATGAGCTCGCGCCAGGTCATGTGAATAGCCTCTAAATCAGGCCGCCGATAGAAGAGACGATCGATCTTGGCGAGCCTGACTTCCGCGTCTTCGATACCTAAAACTAGACCGTTCACCGTTGCCGGTCGCGTGCAGACGTTCCAGAACTCGCCTGGGTTCTGCGAGAGAACGCAAAGCCTGCGTCCCTTCCGATGGAGTATCTCAAGAGCCGAGTTTACTTGCTCGGCCTGGGAGTTTTCATTCTGAAGGTGAATGAGCAGGACGTTGGTGTCGAGACCGCAATCCATCTCAATCGAGGCGCTTCCCATCCCAGTCCATGTTGTATCGATACTCGCGTCGCAGAGACTCAGGGTTCAGCGGCTGGGTGTCTTTCACGCTTCCGGCAAGTTCGCTTAAGGCGGCAACCCACGCATCGCCGGTCAGAATTGCGGCTGACGCTTGGGATACGCTCTCCGAGAGCAGGGATGCGGCATGCCGATCCAATTCCACGCCGCGCGAGGCTGCTTCCTGGCGAAGGCGCTCCCCCAATTCGGGTGCTAGCTCGATGATGATCGACATACGCAGCTCAGTCTTCAGACTAGCACCGGCGCACAGCGCGATCATGCCAGCCATTCGACAATGACATCGACGAGCATCGGGCCGAGCATGCCTGCGGCGTCTTCTTCTACTGCCTTCAAAAGTTGCTCGGCATAATCCCTGCTCGGCGACACCGTGACCGCGGCGATCGTCGAGCGCTGCCACGCGCCTTCGCCGTCGATTTCGGCAACCGAGACGTTGAACTTGCGCCGAAGCCGGTCTTTGAGCGATCGGACGACCTGCCGCTTATCTTTTAAGGAGTGCGACTCTTCGAGCCGCAGTTCCATGGTGATGACGCCGATGCTGGGCATAAGTCCACGTCGCAGCCATTCGCGCCTTCGCGAGCGGGTTCGTATTCATAATACGTCGCGCCGGACTGCTGGCCGTGAGCAGTAGCCACAAACCAAAGAAACGCCAGGCTGCATCGCTGCGCCGGGCCTTCCATCCGAAACCGGAAGGAAGCTTATTTGCCGACCACCAGCAACACAAACGTTCCTGGCTTCATCGTTCGCGTCGGCCGCTTCGCCGGATCCGCGTTCGGCGTCGTCGTGAACTCCGCCGCCGGCAGATACAACTTCTTCGTCTTTGCATCGAACGCCATCGTCTTCGCGCTCTGCTGCGTCATCAGCGAATCGGCCTCATATTTATCCGCCGACAACTGCTTGAAGATTCCCAGCGGACCCTCGCCCGTCGACACATACGCCGTCCTGGTCGATTCGTCGAACTCCGCCCAGTCAGCGCCGGTCCCAATCGGAAAGCTCGTAATCACCTTGCCCGAAATCGAATCCATAACAACCATCAGCGGCTTCTCGCGGCAAGCGATAAACAAACGGTTGTTCTTCGCGTCATACGCCAGACCCGTTGGAATCTTGGCCACGCCGATCGGCATCCTGCGCTTCACTTCGAGCGTCTTCGGATCGACCACGGCAACCTCAGCCTTGTCCTCTACGTTGACGTAGAGCATCCCGTCCTTGCCCGAAATGATCTGCTCGCCGGCGCCCTCGAGCTTCACGGTACCCACCACTTCGCCCTTAGCCGCGTCGATCACGGTCATATCGTCTGAGCCATGATTGTTCGTAAATACGCGCTTCGTAGCCTCGTGATAGTAGATCCCATCCGGACCCTTGCCCACGTCGATCTTCTTGATCAACGCAAGCGTCTTCGGATCGAACATCGAGACCTTGTTCTCGCGTCCGTTGCTCGTGAAGCCGTGGTTGAACGGCGTCGCGATCGCAATTCCATGCACGCCTGGCGTGTCGGCGATCGTCCCCACCATCTTGCCGCTATCGGCGTCGAGAACCTCCACCTGCGTAGCGTGAGAGATATAGATCCTCCGCGCGGCGGTGTCGAACGTCACGTAGTCCCACCCGCCGGTGCCCGGCAACGGGATCCGGTCGAGAATCTTGAGGTCGGTGGCTGCAAGAGCCAGACCCGCGACGCAAGCAAGCGTCACCATCATTTTTCGCGCCGTCAGCATACTTCGTCTCCCTGATTTCCAAAGAACTGGTTCAACTACTTCTGCGGTGTGCCGTCAGCCGACACAACAATCTCGGACTTCTTGCCGCCCTTGCCCACCATTTGAGCTTCGTAGGTGACTGTCTGCCCCTTGGTCAGCGTCTCGACCTTCGCGATTTTAGCACCCGCTGCCTTCTTTTCAATCGCTGCCTTCGCGCCCGCCGGAATGCTGTCGAGCGTCACTTCCTGCTCAATCAGCGTCACCACGCCGTTCGCATCAATCATCATGTCGCGGGTCTTTCCGTTGACGAGTGTTTCCACCTCGTACATCGTCTTGCCCTTCTCGACTTCCTTGCTGATGCCCTTGATCTCCGCGCCCTTCGTGTTCTCCTCCACGGCCTTCTTCACAGCCGGAGGCAGATCCTTCATCTTCACGCTCTTCTCCGCCGCGGCCGTGAACGCGAGCGACAGAGTTAACAACGCAGCAAATAGTTTCTTCATAGAAGGCTCCCTATTAAGAGGCTACCGGAACCGCCTGAAAATTGCGTGAAAGCCCGACGGGCAGCGTGAATGAAAAACAGGCGCCCATTCCCTCTACGCTTTCGACGCCAATTTTCGATCCATGCGCCCGCGCAATGGCCTGCGCAATCGAAAGCCCCAACCCGGCGCCCCCGTTGCTTCGTGCCGGATGCGCCCGAAAGAAACGGTCGAAAATATGCGGCAGTGCGTCCGGCGGAATCCCTTCACCCGTATCTCGCACGAACACCGTGATCCCTGCCTCGTCTCCTCGAACCCCGACTGTCACGCTGCCACTGACAGCCGTATACTGCAACGCGTTGTCAATCAGAACCAGCAAGATTCGACGCAATCCCGCCTCGTTGGCGTCTGCTTCCAACACCGCGCCGCTCGCCTCCGTGCGCAGTGCAATACCCTTCGCCTCGGCCGCCGCTCGATTCTGCTCCGCCGCCTCCGAAACAACGGCCGCCACGTTCGTCGGACGCAGCATCAGGTGAATCTCATCCGAGTCCGCGCGCGCAAGAGTCAACAACGACGTCGTTAACTCCGTCATCCGCTTCGCTTCGCCTTCGATCGCCGCCAACGCGATGCGGTACTCTTCCGGGCCGCGCTCGCGCCGCAGCGCCAACTCCGCTGTCGACCGGATCAACGTCACCGGAGTCCGCAACTCATGCGACGCATCCGCCGTGAATTGACGAATCCGCTTCACAGCGCCCTCCAGGCGCTCGAGCATCTCGTTCCACGTCTCCGACAAGCGTTGCAATTCGTCGCCCGTCCGGGGAACCGCCAACCGGCTCGACAGGTTCTGCACATGAATCGACTTTGCAACTCGCGTGATCTCATCCACTGGCGCAAGCGCGCGGCGGCTCACCCAGTACCCTCCTATACTCGCCACCAACAGAACCGCGGGCACAACAGCCAACAACAGATTCCGCAGTTCGCCAATCACCGCGTTCACATCGTCCAGCGGCGTACCGAGCAATGCGCGATAGGTCTGCCCCGCATGATCGAACTTCGTCACGAATACGCGATAGTGCCGGCCGCCCTGCTCGACCGTCCGCGCTCCGGCAGCTTCCGACATCCACTGCGCCGGAAAGAATGGCGCGCCAGCGGCAGGAACCAGAAACCCGCCCCCCGCGTCCGCGATCTGGATCAACTGTCCGTCCGGAACCTCTTTCGCGAATTCCGAAAGCTCCATCTGCGCCTGCGCCCGGTCTGTCGTCACCTGCTCCAACTCCAGCACCGTCTGCACCGCCCGGGCCTTTTGCGCCAGCCGCGTGTCCACGCCTGCGACCAGCTTCTGCTCCAACGCCAACCAGATCCCCGCGCCGAACAGCGCCAGGCCGAGCAAAAGCACCGCCGAGTACCACAGCGCCAGGCGCCACCGGATCGAAAGCTGCGAGTAGCCCCTCATGAACTCGCACCGTCCCCAACGCGAACCGTGTACCCTACGCCGCGCACGGTATGCAGCAGCCGGGCCTCCCCAGACGCCTCAATTTTCTGCCGCAGTAGCCGTACAAATGCATCCAGCGTATTGCTCTCGATATCTTCGCCGCCCCAAACGCTCTCAATCAGCGAATCCCGCGACAGCACCCGGCCCGCATTGCGCATCAACAATTCAAGAATTGCAAACTCCGTTCGCGTCAGAGCAATTTCGCGCGCGCCGCGCACAACCTGCCGGGTTCCCTGATTCAGAATGAGGTTGCCAACCTCAAGACTCACCGCCTGCGGAATCGCGCCGCGCCGCCCCACGGCGCGCACGCGAGCAAACAGCACCTCAAACGAAAACGGCTTCGTCAGATAGTCGTCCGCCCCAAGATCCAGTCCCGCGACCACATCGTTATCCGAATCCCGCGCCGTCAGCAGCAGAACCGGAGTCTGATTCCGCCGCGCCCGCAGCCGCCGCGTGATCGTCAATCCATCGATTCCAGGCAGCATCACATCCAGCATCACTAAATCGAAAGCATCGCTCTCCGCCAGGCTTAACCCCTCGTGCCCGTCCGTCGCGACCGTCACGCTGTGACCTTCTTCGCTCAGCCCCTGACGCAGCAACTCCGCCATTCGCCGCTCGTCTTCGACAACCAGGATTCGCATTGCTTTCCCGCTCTCCATCGTAGACTGGAAATCTGAAAATCATCTGTACGAAGCAAAGCGCGCTTCAGACGTTTTTCAGAAAAATTTGCGTAACTGGTATATCGTCATGCGCCTTGGTCTTTTAATCGTTGCCTGTGCCGCCTTCGGGCAGACCCCGCCCGCGGCCGCCCCCCTGTCCATCGATCTCGCGAACGCAATCGAACGCGCCAAGGCCTTCAGTCCCCAATTCCAGGCCGCCGGAATCGCCACCCTCTCCGCCCGCGAGGATCGCCGTCAAGCCAAAGCCGGCCTGCTCCCCAACGTCAGCCTCATGAATCAATACACCTACACCCAAGGCAACGGGACATCGAGTGGCGTCTTTGCTGCCAACAACGGTGTACGTCTCTACGACGAACAAGTCAGCGTGCACGCCGACGTATTCTCCGCCTCGAAGCTTGCCGATTATCGCCGCACCATCGCCACGGAATCCGCAGCGCGCGCCCGCCAAAGCATCGCGACGCGCGGCTTGGTCAATACGGTGATTCAGGCTTACTACGCCGTCGTCGCAGCGCAACGCCGTGTCGAGAACGCGCGCCGCAGCCTTGAGGAGGCCAAGCGCTTCGAAGATATTACGCAAAAGCAGGAGCGCGGCGGCGAGGTCGCCCGCGCCGACGTCGTCAAAGCGCGGCTGCAGCTTCGCGAGCGCGAGCGCGACCTCCTCGAAAGCACAACCAACGTCGACAAGGCGAAGCTCGGCCTCGCCGTACTCCTCTTCGCCGATCTTGCCCAGCAGTTCTCCGTTGTCGACGACCTCTCCGCCGACCTCCCCCTCTCCACCGGGGAAGAACTCCAACAGCAGGCATTCTCCAACAATCCTGAAATCCAGGCCGCCGAAGCCGGCATCACGCAAGCGGCCTTTGGTGTGCAAGCCGCGCGCGGCGGCTACTTCCCCACCGTCGTCGCCGACTACTTCTTCGGGCTCGACTCCAACTTCTTTGCCGCACGCACGCCCGACGGCCTCACCAACCTCGGCTCTTCGTTCATCGTCGGAGTCAATGTGCCCGTCTGGAATTGGGGCGCGACACGCAGTAAAGTTCGCCAATCCGAACTCCAACGCCGCCAAGCGAATCTCGACCTCAACTTCACAAGGCGTAACGTCCGCGCCAACGCCGAAGGCCTCTACCTGGAGGCCGCCGTCGCTCGCAATCAACTCGCTTCCCTGCGGGACACCGTCAACCTCGCCGCGGAAAGCCTCCGCCTGACGCTGCTCCGCTACTCCGGCGGTGAAGCGAACGCGCTTGAAGTCGTCGACGCGCAAACCTCCGCCGCCCTCGCCCGTAACGCGCATGCGGACGGACTCGCGCGCTTCCGCGTCGCGCTCGCATCCATCCAGGTTCTGGCAGGAAAGTTCTAACTCATGGCACGTCATTTCATCTTGCGATTCACCCTCGCCGCCGTATTCCTCACTGGCTGCGGCAAAGAAGTCGAAAAAGAGAAGGAAGGCGAGCCTGTTCGGCCAGTCGTCCTCGGCGACGCCAAACGAGAATCGTTTGATCGCCTCATCGCCGCCGACGGCATCCTCCGCGCGCTCGACCAATCCGCCGTCACGCCCAAGATCAGCGCGCCCGTCGTGAAGTTTTTCGTCAACCGTGGCGACCACGTCACGAAGGGCCAACTCCTCGCGCAACTCGAAAACAAAGACCTGCTCGCCGCCGTCGCCGATGCGAAAGGCGCGCTCGATCAAGCCGCCGCCGCGCTCCGCAACACCACTTCCGCCGCCGTCCCCGACGAACTCACCAAAGCAGAATCCGATACGCAAGCCGCCAAGCAGTCACTCGACGCCGCACAAAAGCTATACGAAAGCCGTCAGCAACTCTTCCGCGAAGGCGCGCTCGCGCGACGCCTCGTCGACGAAGCCGCTGTCGCGCAGGCGCAAGCCAAAGGCCAGTACGATACCGCCCGCCGCCACTTCGATTCCGTACGCAATGTCTCTCGCGTCGAGAATGTAAAAGGCGCGCAAGGCGGCGTCGACTCCGCCAAAGGCAAACTCGAATCCGCGCAAGCCCAGCTCAACTACGCCGAAATTCGTAGCCCCATCACTGGTGTCGTCGCCGAACGCCCGCTCTTTGCCGGAGAGCTGGCCGCCGCCGGATCGCCCCTCCTCGTCATCATGGATGTCTCGAGCGTGATCGCCCGCGCCGGCATCCCCCAATCGCAGGCGCAATATCTGCGCATCGGTCAGCCCGCGAAAATCAATTCCGCGGACGGCGCAATCGAAGCCTCCGGCAGAATCACCGTCATCAGCCCGGCCCTCGATCCCCAGGGAACAACCGTCGAAGTCTGGGTCCAGGCCGCGAACCCCGGTCTCAAACTCCGCCCCGGCTCGAGCGTCCGCGTCGCGATTAGTGCCGATCGCATCAGGGACGCCGTCGTCGTTCCGCTCGCCGCACTCGTAACGTCATCGGAAGGCGGCACTGCCGTCCTCGTCGTCGGCTCCGACATGGTCGCCCACGAGAAAAAAGTGAAAACCGGCGTCCGCACCAACGAAATCGCTGAAATCCTCGAGGGCATCGACGCCGGAGTCAAAATCGTCCTCTCCGGAGGCCTCGGCCTCGAAGACGGCACCAGGGTCAAACTCCAGTCCGCCAAGGACGAAAAGAAAAAAGACAAAGACGACGAGAAGAAAGACGACGACAAAAAGGACGCCCCCGGGAAATGAGCGGCCAGCCCATCTCTCCCCTTGGCGTCGAACCCGAACACTGGACCGCTCGTCACGCCAAACCAATCATCTTCGTCATCCTCACCCTGATCGCCGTCGGTGTCTATCTCGCCTACAGCATTCCGATCTCCGTCTTCCCCACGACGGATTTCCCCCGCATCGTCATCGGAGCTGACAACGGCGTCGTCCCCATTGACCAAATGCTCGTCACCGTCACCCGTCCTCTCGAAGAGGCCGTCAACGGAGTCCAAGGCATCGAACTCGTCAAATCCGTCACCAGCCGCGGAACTGCCGAAGTCGACCTCTACTTCAATTGGGGCGTCGACATGTTCCAAACGCTGGAGCGCGTCAACGCCGCCCTCGCCCGCGTCCAGCCCTCGTTACCGCCCGGCACAAAAATTCGCGCCGAGCGCCTCACCTTCGCCGCCTTCCCCGTAATGGGCTACAGCGTCACATCCGATTCCATCCCCGCCACGCGACTCTGGGAACTCGCTACCTACGAGATGAAGCCCCGCCTCAACCGCCTCCGCGGAGTCTCCACCGTCATCGTGCAAGGCGGCCGCGTTCCGGAATACGAAATCCGTCTCGATCCCTCGAAGATGCTGCAAACCGCCGTCACCGTGCCCGCAATTCTCGAAGCCGTCCGCCGCGGCAACATCATCGATTCGCCTGGTCTCATCGAAGCCGACCACTCGCTGATCCTCAGCCTCGTGTCCGGCCAAGCGAAAACCCCAGAGGAGATCGGCAAAATCGTCATCAAGACAACCGCCGCCAATCTCCCTGTCCGCATTGCCGACGTCGCCGAAGTCGTCCACTCCGTCGAGCCCGTTTACACGATGGTTACCGCCAACGGCAAGCGCGCCGTGCTTCTGAACGTCAACCGTCAGCCTGACGGCAACACCGTCGAGGTCGCCGACGCCGTCCACGCCGAAATCGAATCCATCCGCAAGTCGCTTTCCAAAGGCATCCAGCTCCAGCCCTTCTACGATCAATCCGAGATCGTCAGAGACTCCATCTCCAGCGTCCGCGACGCCATCCTGATCGGGCTCATCCTCGCGTCCATCATCCTCGTCATTTTTTTACGCGACTGGGGCACCTCGCTCGTCGCCGGCCTCGTCATTCCCGCTACCGTCGCGGTCACCTTCATCGCCCTGCGCGCCTTCGGCGAAAGCTTCAACCTGATGACCTTGGGCGGACTTGCCGCCGCCGTCGGCCTCGTCATCGACGACGCCATCGTCGTTGTTGAGAACATCGTCCTCCACCGCGACGCCGGTCAAAGCCGCGCCGAATCCGTCTCCAGCGCCATCCGCGAAATCGCCAAACCTCTCGTCGGGTCCACCATCACGCCGATCGTCGTCTTCCTCCCGCTCATCGCCATCACCGGCGTCACCGGAGTCTTCTTCCGCGCCCTGGCGCTCACCGTCGGCATGGCCCTGCTAACCTCCCTCGGCCTCGCCCTCACCTGGACCCCAACGCTCAGCCACTACCTCATCCGCCGCCGCGACAAGCCGCCCGTCGAAGAAAACTCCGGAGTCCTCGGCGCGCTCATCCGCCTCTACGAACGCGTTATGCGCGCCGCCATCGCCTACCCCGTGATGCTGGGTATCCTGATCATCGCCCTTACCGGAGCGTCCTGGTTCTGCTTCAACGCCCTCGGTACCGATCTTCTCCCCAAGCTCGACGAAGGCGGCTTCATCCTCGACTACCTCATGCCTGCCGGATCTTCACTCGCCGAAACCGACAAGGCTCTCCTCCAAGTCGAGGCCATTCTCCGCGCCACACCCGAAGTCGAAAACACCTCCCGTCGCACCGGGCTCCAACTCGGCCTCGCTCAAGTCACCGAATCCAATCGCGGCGATTTCACCGTCAAGCTCAAGCGCGCTCGCAAACGGGATGTCGAAGAAATCATCAGCGACATCCGCGCCCGCATAAACAGAACGCTTCCAATGCTCGACGTCGAGTTCCCGCAGCTCTTGCAAGATATGATCGGCGATCTCACCAGTTCACCCGAGCCCATCGAAGTGAAACTCTTCTCCCCCAACCTCGACGCGCTCAACGAATGGGGCCCCAAGCTAGGCGACGAGATCAAGAAACTCCACGGCGTCGTCGACGTCAAGAACGGCATCGAAAATACCATCAGCGGACCCGCCATCGTCTTCAAAGTCGATCCCGCCGCAGCCGCTCGCGCCGGCCTTTCGCCAGAGGAAATCGACATCGACACCAGCGCCATTATCCAAGGACAACTCTCTCCCACGCCGGTAATCTTGAACGACCGCACCTACAAAATCCGCGTTCGCTACCCCGAACAGGCTCGCGCCACCATCGACAGCATTCGCAATGCATTGATCGTGACGCCCAACGGAAAAGGCGTCACGTTAGGCACCGTGGCCGAACTCACCGAGCTCCCCCGCCAGATCGAAGTCCGCCGCGAGAATCTTCAGCGCGCCATCGCCGTCACCGCTCGCTTAGAAGGCATCAGCCTCGGCGAAGGCATCGACGCCGTACAGAAGGTCATCGCCAAACTCGACCTGCCCGCCGCGATACGAGTCGAGTACGGTGGCTCCTACAAAGAGCAGCAGCGCTCCTTCCGCGATCTCGTCACGGTCCTGATCCTTGCCATCATCCTCGTCTTCATCGTGTTGCTGTTCGAATTTGGTGGCTTCGCCGCGCCCATCGCGATTCTGGCCTCGGCGCTGCTCTCCACCTCCGGAGTCTTCCTCGCCCTGCTCATCACCAGGACAAGCTTCAACATCTCGTCCTTCATGGGCCTCATCATGGTCATCGGAATCGTCGCGAAGAACGGTATCCTGCTGCTCGACGCCGATCAGCGTTTCCGCGAGGCTGGTTCGTCGCCGATCGAAGCCATGATCCTCGCCGGAGAGCGCCGCCTGCGCCCCATCCTTATGACCGCGCTGGCAACCATCGCCGGCATGATCCCGCTGTCTCTGGCGTTAGGCGCGGGCTCGCAAATGCTCCAGCCCCTCGCCATCTCGGTCATAGGAGGAGTCCTCGCCTCCATGATTCTCTCGCTGATCGTCACGCCCGCGGCGAACTACTTCCTCCGCGGCCGCTCGGCAATCGCCGAACCGAATAGAAACTAGTCTCGAGCCTCGCAGATCTTGACAATCTCTACCCGCTGAGGTCGCGTCGGCGACCAACCGGGAAGACCTTCATGCGGCGAGGGAATTCCTTGGGCCACAACCATAGCAGGTGCCCGTATCTCTGCGCGATGTCGATGTTCTGCGTCGCTTGCAGTTAGCTTGTGCGACCGCGATTAATCTGAGCAGTGTCCATGATCGATCTGGGCCAACTTCGATACTGGTACAACCACTCATCCCTACATTCTCAGGTTCGAGTCCTCGCTGCGGGACAGGAACGGTCGGATAAGCCCAATTTAGAGAGCTGCACCTTTGCGAGAAGGCGACGGAGCCGACAGCGGCCGAACCGAGATCGTAAGCAGAAAGCCAACCACCAGCAGCCCCGCCAGAATCTGCAGCGGCAGATCGTACGCTGCTGCCTTCGACGCTCCCGCGACGATCCCCGATTTTGCCTGATCCGAAAGATATGTGATGATCACCGGACCTACGATAGCCGCTGCGCTCCACGCCGTCAGCGCTGCGCCATGGATCGCGCCCACATTGTTCGGCCCAAACATATCCGCGAGAAACGCCGGAATCGTAGCAAACCCCCCGCCGTACATCGTGAAGATCACGAACAGCGCCAGTTCAAAACCAAGCCAATCCCCGCTGTGGCTCAACTCCGGGATCAACACGAACAACCCCGCTTGCACCACGAAGAACGCGACGTACGTGTTGCGCCGCCCCATCCAATCCGACATCGATGCCCAGAACAATCGTCCGCCCGCATTGAACAAACTGATGAGACTCACCACAGCCGCGGCCTCGGCAGCTTTCTTCCCGAAGATGTCCTGCATCATCGGCGACGCCTGCGCCAGAATCCCAATCCCCGCCGTCACGTTGATAAACAGGATCCCCCACAGCAACCAGAACTGCGGTGTCGCAATTGCATCGTTCCGGCTCAAGCTCTGCAGCGCGGCCACGCCCGAGGCAACCGGCACATAGCCAGCGGGCTTCCAACTCTGCGGCGGACGCCGGACAATCAGCGCGCCGGCGAGCATCAAAACCGCATACGCAGCCGCCAGCACATAGAGCCCATTCACGATGCCAATCCGGTCAATCAGAAAAACGTTCAGCTTCCCGGCAAGAAATGCGCCGCCGCCGAATCCCATCACCGCAAATCCGGTTGCCATCCCCCGCCGGTCCGGAAACCACTTCACCAGCGTGCTCACCGGAGCGATGTAACCCAACCCGCATCCAATGCCGCACACCAATCCCATCCCTAAAAGCACAATGGGCGCCGACGCAATCGAAAGCCCGAAGCCTCCAATGACCAACCCGGAGCAAAAGAATCCCATCGAAAACAGCGCCGTCCTCCGCGGCCCATTCCGCTCCACCCAAGGCCCGCCGAAAGCAGCGCTCAACCCCAGCAGAATCAGAGCCGTCGAAAACGTGATGTACGGAGCCTTCACCCAACCATCCAGGTCCGCACGCAGAATCGCATTGATCGGCTTGTTAAACGTACTCCACGCATACACCGACCCAATGCAAAGATGAATCAGCACCGCGCCAACCGGAATCAGCCACCGGTTAAACGTCTCAGGCCCAGGCGAACTTCCAACACCCACTGAAGGTCCAACCGCACTACCCATACGCAATCACTCTCTCTTCGCCCTCTCCGTGAAACTGATCGGGCCACGGATCCTACTAGACGATCTTGATAGACGATCTTGACACCTTCCGCATCCAGAAGCCCCAGCCAAACAAACCTGTACCGCCCCAACGAAGAACCGCGAGCGTAAGGAACTGTGAAAAAATTGCCCCCTGCTCCTCTCGAAGAACCGCGAACGTCAGTGAGCGGTCCCCGACAGCAACCTCGCCCGTCAGGCTCAGGGCTCCCGCTCGCTCACGCTCGCGGTTCTTCGTTTTGGGTGGGGGGACGTTATGCCGGTCATAGCACTTCTTACATGCGATTCGCTGTGAGCACCGGATGGTGGCCGCTCGCCGAGATCAGGGAGCGCGTCCGGCCCATCTCTTCCTTTGCCATCTCCACCTGTACGTCGCGAACCTGCTTCAGCCCCTGCTGTACCAGGCCGAACAGCACGAACCAGCCTAGGAAGCCGAGAACGATCTGCTTGCTGTAGAACGGCAAATCGAATGGCGTGTTCCAAAGCATGTGCAACACCATCGGGATGATCATCGCGCGCCAGAACGTCGGGTTGGCAAACAGGCCAAGGCGGAACGGTTGATCGCCTTTCACGCGCCACAACGCGGCTCCCGCGATTGCGGTCCAGGCGACATGCATGAAGGGAGCGAGGATCGCGCGGAGTTGAATGATGTAGAACATCGTGTCGGAACTTCGTTCTTTCAGTAAAAAGCGGAAAGCGTAGCCGGCGCTTTCAAACACGCCAAAGCCTCCGCCGATGGCCGCGCCGAGCAGCAGGCCATTCAGAATGTACTTGTACTTCTGGTTCCGCACGATGATGACCAGCGCCAGCAGCTTGCCGATTTCCTCAACGACGCCGGCCGCGGATGCGCCAAGCACCGACGAAAGGCCGGAGATCTGAAAGCCGATCAGCGAAATAAAGAGCGACACGATACCGCCAATACACAGCAGTGACAGCGTATAAACGAACGACACGTTGCGCGGCGCGTTTAGTTCGAAGAAGAGGATCGTGGTGGCGAGCGGCATCCCGAGCGAACCCATCATGATCAGTCCCGGAATCAGATTCGGGTTCTGAAAGTAGCTATACCCCACGCCAAAGATGGCGTAAATCACCATCACAAACATCAGGACGCGCATGAAGAACCAGGGCCGCGGCCAGCCAGTGGGAACCTCTTCGAGCAAAGGCGTAGTCTTTGAGGTTCCCGCGATGAAGTAGTCGTCGAGTTCGTCCTGGCTTCGTTTCTTGAACACGTCGGAGAACATGTCCTTCAAGCTGAACCCTTCGAGCTTCTCGGTCGAAGCCAGCGAGTTCAGCCGCGATCCCAACGAATCGAGCAGGCCGCCGACGCTCACCGCCTGCGAACCCACCTGCCACGTCGATCCGCCGATGAGGAACTGCTGCCCCAGCGTCAGGCCGCCCGTTGCCATCGCGACGTTCGCGACGGTGATCGTGCAGCCGGGGAATGTTTGGAAGTAAAGCATGTTGTCGCGCCACGACAGCGCAACATGCTGTTCGGCGATCTGCGGATCCATCATGCCGATGCCCGCCACCCGGCCCAGCGCGGCTTCGCCGAAGCTAATCATGAACGCCTTGCCGGAGTCGGGCCCGTGCACGCATTTCAGTTGGACGGCCTGCAACGCCGCGGCTTGCGGAGCGTGCGGCTGCTGCTGCGGATACTGTCCTGGAGCTTGCTGGTATTGCGGAGCCTGTTGATACGGCGCTCCGTAGGGCTGTTGCGGATACCCCGCCTGTTCTTGCGTCTGCTGCGGAGCGAGTTGCGCCGCAAACACCGAAGACGCGGGACTCCACGACTGCCACCCGGCTTGCGAGACCTGTACGGCCGGGCTCAATTGCCCCCCCAAGATCATCTGCACGAGCTGCTGGCTGTCAATCGGCCCTCTCGTTTCGGACCCGAACAGGTAATACCATTGGCCGCTGGGATTCATGTCTGGCAGAGCCTCCTCCAAGCACGCGTGTACTGGGACTGGAAACTTAGTTTACACAGGCCCGGCCACTTGTGGAGCGTGTGATAGGTTAAAAAGTCGTTGGAGGGTCTGATGAAGCTTTTTTGGCTGCTGCTTACGTGCGGTGCCGCGTTCGCGTCCGATTACGTCGAGGGCGATTTCAAGACGCCCTTGATTCCGCGCCCGGTACCCTACTCCGTTCTGATGCCCGAAGGCCCAAAAGACGGCAAACCTCTGCCGCTCATGCTCTACCTGCATGGCGGTGGCGGATCGCGCGATAACCTCAAGCGCGTCGCATCGTGGTTCGACGAGATGTGGAAAGCGGGCACCCTGCCGAAGATGATTGTTGTGACGCCGTCGGTCACGCCGCGCTGCTTCTACATGGATTATCCGGACGGTTCCGAGAAATGGGAGACGATGCTGCTGGGGCCCTTCACCGACTTCCTGCAGAAGACCTACAACGCGACGTCCGATCCGAAACTGCACTTTGTGATGGGTGCGTCCATGGGCGGCATGGGCGGACTGCGCATGGCGTTCAAGCACCCGGATAAACTGGGCGTCGTGATTGCCCTCGAACCCGGCATCGAGCCGATTCTCCATTGGAAAGACATGCAGCCGCGGCACCGCTTCTGGCGCGAAGATTCGTTGTTCGAAGCCGCCTACGGCAAGCCCGTCGATCCCGTGTACTGGGAAGCAAACAACCCCGCGTCGATCGCGAAGAAGGACGCGAAGCGCCTGATCGACTCCGGTGTGAAGATTTACCTTGAGGTCGGCGATGAGGATCTGTTCCTGTTAAACGAAGGCACGGAGTTCCTGCACCGCGTGCTGTCCGATAGCGGCATCCGGCACGAGTATCACCTGGTCTACGGAGCCGACCACGTCGGCAAGACGTTGCGTCCGCGGCATCTGGAAGGCTTGGCTTTCCTGAATCGAATCCTGAATCCGCCCGGGCCCGATCCGCAGGTCATTCAAACGCGAAAGCAGATCGACCCGCTGCGCAGCAAAGCCGGCGTGAAGTAGGCGCGCGATCACAGAATAGGAATTGACTGGCAGCGCAAGGTTCCTTGGGTCTCTGACCGCATACTTCGGATCGAAACAATCCCGCCGCAACTGGTGGGGCTATAACCCCAGGCTTTAGCCCACAAAGCGCGACCGTAAGGTCCCGCGCACTACATCAAACGAGGCGCGACCGTAAGGTCCCGCGTACTACATCAAACGAGGCGCGACCGTAAGGTCCCGCGTACTAAATCCTCACAAAGCGCGACCGTAAGAGAGCGGACATGATTCTGCGCGGGCATCTGAGCCGCAGAACCGGTACTTCGGGCATATCGATCTGTCTCTTCGAGGGCGATAAAGCAACCGCGACTGCTTGCTCCAAAACGAACGATCTCGGTCAGTACGCGTTAGTGGTTCCCCCTGGTATTTATCGGGTAGAGTTGACCCGTCTCCTGGAGCGCCTCCATACAGCCACTCTCGACATATCGCATCCAGGCGAGTATAGAAATCGGATCACCCTTTCCGAACGAAGATAAAGACCAGAATCCAGAATCAATGGGGACAACGACCTCAAACCCCATCGTTCGCCGAGTTCCCACCACACTTCGCGCTGAAGAAAACAAGCGTTTTTCTGTAGCAGCCGAAGCAAGAGGCTTGAACTTACGACTCGAACACCTTCGACTCGAACTTCGCGCAGTACCTCAACGGTCGCCTGGCCGCCGTCGAATACTGGGGGCGAAACGGGGGGGCGAAACGGGGGGGCGCCTCGGGGTGCTGGCGGTTTGCGCCTCCGGGCACAGTTCGGGCTTTTGCTTGGTGAATTGACGTTGGGTTGTGGGCTATTAGGCGGCGTTTCCCTCGTTCGTTTTGACTAATTCCAGCGTGTTTTCGCTGGTTATTGGCGAATTATTGAGTGGCGGCTGGGCCGCATCTAGTGGTGGTGATGGGGGCTGCGGAACGAAGCCAGAGGCCTCTGCATGTTCCTCATTCGGTGAGGCTTGCTTGCCTGTGACGGCGGCCTGTTGATACTGGCCGAAGGCTTGGTTGTGGCGCTGTTTGCGCTGCTGCTGATAGCGTTGGCGCTCCTTTTGCACTTGGCAGAGGCGGGTGTGAGTTTGGAGAAATTCGCGGCTGTGGCGCGCGGTGTAGCGCGAGATTAAATCGAGTGATTTCGCGTTCGTTTTGTAGGATTCGGCGAGTCCGATG
>JAYVTO010000194.1:0-4065 GCA_043788745.1 Acidobacteriaceae bacterium | reverse complement strand
CATCGGACTCGCCGAATCCTACAAAACGAACGCGAAATCACTCGATTTAATCTCGCGCTACACCGCGCGCCACAGCCGCGAATTTCTCCAAACTCACACGCGCCTCTGCCAAGTCCAGAAAGAACGCCAACGCTACCAGCAGCAGCGCAAACAGCGCCATAACCAAGCCTTCGGGCAGTATCAACAGGCCGCCGTCACAGGCAAGCAAACCCCACCGAATCAGGAACATGCAGAGGCCTATGGCTTCGTTCCGCAACCCCCATCACAACCCCTGGATGCGGCCCCGCAGCCACTCAATGATTCGCCAATAACCGGCGCAAACACGCTGGAATTAGTCAAAACGAACGAGGAAAACGCCGCCTAATAGCCCACCACCTCCCACCACCCATCCCCAATTCACCAAACAAGAGCCCGAACTGTGCCCGGTAGCGCACACCGCCAGCACCCCGAACCCCGACCGTAAGGTCGCGCGTACTAATCCCCCCGAACCCCGACCGTAAGCGAGCCCCCCCACTCACCACCGCCATAACCCCGCCCTTCAGGGCGGGGATGCGCACGGTGAGTACGCGCGACCTTACGGTCGCGCCTCGTTTCATGCTTTCGGGTGCACGCAGACTTCCGACCTACTGCTCCGTCACTGTTGCTTGGTCAGACCTGGTGGTCCGACCTACCGGCACCTAGGAGAGGATCGCGAGGAAGGCCAAGAAGGCGCGCGCACATAGGATCGCAGAATCAAGCCATGGGGCTGCAGCGAAAAAACAGGCGAACCGACGGGCGGCGGTACGACCGCCGACGGGCACCCGGCCAAACTTCTGGCGACATCTGACGTTTATCTGGTTCTATAAAACCAATGTACGCTAGAACCACTCACCTTGCCAGGAACGCGCTCCCCGGCAGAACACCCCGACCAATCCAAATTTGCCATCGGAACCTCCAGGCTCGGCGTCAGGAACTGGGTTTGGCCCACGCCCGAATGGCGGTGCTACCAGGGGAATATCCGCACGCCGAAACGGCAGGCAGGGTAACGAACAGAATCTCCAGCCCGCTGTTCAAATCTTCCGAATAGAAGGGCCAGGCGCAGGCCAGAGTGGCGGGATAAAAGAGAACGAACTGCAGGCAAAAATAACGCATGTTCGAGGCCATTTTCTTATCTGCCTGCGTTGGTTGCCATGGTCGCTAGACGGGCCGTGATTGCTCTTCGAGGAAGGCCAACACTGCGGCGTTTGACGCGAGAGTTTGATCGGTTGGGAAGATATGACTCGCGTTCGGCAGTACGACGAGCTTTGCTTCGGGAATGCGGGAGGCGATGCGGTGGCCGTTTTGAACCGGGACTAGGCGGTCGGTTTCTCCGTGAATGACCAGCGTTGGCACGTTGAGTTGCGAGAGGCGGCTGTCGGACTCCCAGGCCATGATTCCTTGCAGCTGTGCGATGTAGGCCTGGCCGTCGGGAAACCAAGGGCGGCGGACGGCTAGGTCTTCGTCGATTCGCTCACGCGGCGTGGCGGGGTCGTAGATGAAGGGAATAGAGGCTTCGGCGGCGTCGTCGGGCGACATAAAGCCCCGGCGCATAATCACCTGGCCGACTTCGGGGGCGGCGGGTGTGACGTTGGGGCCTCCGGCGGCGGTGCAACCGAGGATCAGGGAGCGGACGCGGTTGGGGTACTGGAGCGCAAACTCCTGGGCGATCATGCCTCCCATGGAGATTCCGTAGATGTGGGCGCGTTCGACTTGGGCGGCGTCGAGGACGGCGAGGGCGTCGGCGGCCATCCGGGGGATGGGGTAGGGTCCGGGGGGCATGGAGGTGCGGCCGACTCCGCGGTTGTCGAGGACGATGGTGCGGTAGTGGCCGTCGAGCGCGGGGCGGGTGCGCCACCACATGTCGGAGGGATAGCCGAGGCCCATGATGAGCAGGATGGGGTCGCCAACGCTGCGCTCGTCCCAGTAGATGGTTGCGCCTTGCTGTTCGAGGAATGGCATGGGAGTGTTTCTGATTGTAGCTTGCGGTTGGAGGCATGGAAGGGCGCTTGCAGCGTGACCCCTTCGGTGAGGCCGAGGTTATAGTATCCCTCACTCCGTTCGCGGTTCTTCGGCAGGGTGAGACGCTCGCTTACGCTCGCGGTTCTTCGAGGAACGACCGTCTTTCCCGCTAACTTCGGTTAGAACGAGAACTTCGCGGCGATTTGGATTTGGCGCGGGTCGAATTGGCTTTGGACCCTGCCGAAGGTATCGGGGACGGCGGCTCCGGCGGGGTCGGTGACGTTGCCGGAAAGGGTGCCTTTGTCAGTCTGGGCGCACAGATGCGCGAACGAAAGCGCGGCTAGGAGCAAAATCCTCATGATCAGGGGAGGATCGCAAATGATCATTAAGACGAGATGACAGAGATCGCGGAAGTCCGCTTGGGCGGCTCGGCGTCGCGCGGCGACGCGCCGCTAAACACCCCAGCAGTAGTCTTCGACGACTTTCTCGATGGCGTCGTCCTTTTCGGCGAGGCGCATGAGTTCGAGGCGGATGGCGTCGAGGAGCGCGAGCCAACTGGCTTCGATGACGTTCTCCGAGACTCCGACGGTGGCCCAACTGCGGCGGTGGTCCGACCATTCGACGAGGACGCGAACTTTGGCCGCGGTGCCCTTCTTCGAATCGAGGACACGGACTTTGTAGTCCGTCAGTCGGACGTTGGCGATGGCGGGGTAGAGCGGCGAGAGGCACTGGCGAAGGGCTTCGTCGAGCGCGTTCATGGGGCCGTGGCCGGTGGCGGTGGCGCTGAACTCGGCCTCCTGCACTTTGACAGTGACGCGCGCGGAGGTTTCGGTCGAGAAGGCGCTGGACATCTTGGTGGTGACGTCGAAATCGGCGACTTCGAAAAGCTGGACGCCGGGGTTCATGGCTTCGCGGACCAATAGTTCGAAGGTGCCTTCGGCGGCTTCGAGCTCGTAGCCCTGGTATTCCATGTCCTTGATGCGATCGAGCAGTTCGCGGCGGGCGGTGTCGTCGAGGCGTCCGTCGAGGCCGTGTTGCTTCAGCTTGTAGAAAATGTTGCCGCGGCCGGAGAGATCGCTGACGAGGACGCGCTGGCGGTTGCCGATGGTCGCGGGCGCGACGTGCTCGTAGGTGGCGGCGTCTTTGAGGACGGCGCTAACGTGCACTCCGCCTTTGTGGGCGAAGGCGCTGCGGCCGACGTAGGCTTGGTCATTCCGGAGCGGGAGATTGGCCAGTTCGGCGACGTAGCGCGCGACGGCGGTGAGGCTTTGCAACTTATCACGGCCGATGGTGGAGTGGCCGAATTTCAATTCGAGATTCGCAAGGATCGAGCAGAGGTTGGCGTTGCCGCAACGCTCTCCGTAGCCGTTGAAGCAGCCTTGGACGTGCGTGAATCCCTGTTCGACCGCGGCCAGGGCGTTGGCGACGGCGAGCTCGGAATCGTTATGAGTGTGGATGCCGAGGACACCATCGAAGCGCTTGCGGACATCCGTGCAGATTTCGGTGAGACGCTGGGGCATGGTGCCGCCATTGGTATCGCAGAGAACGAGGACATCGGCTCCGGCGGACTTGGCGGCTTCGAGGGTCTTTAGGGCGTATTCGGAGTTCGCGTTGTAGCCGTCGAAGAAGTGCTCGGCGTCGTAGACAACTTCCTTGCCCTGGTCTTTCAGATAGCGAACGGTATTCGAGATGATCGCGAGGTTCTCGTCGTTGGTGATGCCGAGGGCGTGTTTGACGTGGAAGTCCCAGCTTTTACCGAAGATCGAAACGACGGGGGTTCCGGCTTCGGCGAGGGCGCGGACGCTGGGGTCTTCGTCAACGCGATACTTGGCGAAATGGGTGGCGCCAAACGCCGTAAGGCGGGCGTGCTTGAGATTGAGGTCACGGGCGCGAGTGAAGAATTCGCGGTCCTTGGGATTAGAGCCGGGCCAGCCGCCTTCAATGTAGTCGATACCGAGGTCATCGAGCTTCTGGGCGATGAGGAGTTTGTCCTCGACGGAGAACGAGACGGCTTCGCCTTGGGTGCCGTCGCGGAGGGTGGTATCGAAAGTAAAGATGCGCATGGTTGTTCTTGCTGCTTCCTGATCC
>JAYVTO010000193.1:0-11025 GCA_043788745.1 Acidobacteriaceae bacterium | reverse complement strand
CGCGACCTTATGGTCGCGCCTCGGGGCGGAAGGTCGGACCTGGTGGTCCGACCACTTGCTAAAAGCTTGCTTTCTCGATGAGGTTGTTTAGCTCGGCATCGAGGGCGGCTTTCTTCTTGCTGAGTTCACTGAGCGTGTCTCGGCCGGTTGCGATCTGGCCTTCGACGGTGGCAAGCTGACGGGCGTAGCGCTGGACCTGATCCTGCTGGCCGGTGACGCGATTGAGGCTCTCCATGTTGCTGCGGATGCGGCCCTGATCGTTGGTCAGCGAGTTGATCTGGTTCTGCGCGGTATTGCTCGCGTTGCTAGTGGCGGCCACTTCGCGCTTCTTCGCGGCGATGGCTTCGAGCTGCTGTTTGCCTTCGGGCGAGAGCGCCTTGTTCTGCAAGTAGGTGACGAGCACGTCGTTGGTCAAGCTCGAGACGGACGTGCTGGTGTCGTAGACGCGCTCCTCGGTGACGGCGAACTTGTCGGTCGCGTTGGGGGATAGCTTGACTTCAAAGCGATAGGAATTGATCGTGGTTTCGGTCGCCTTCATAGTGAGCAGCGTGTAGCCGGGACGCTGCGCGTGTTCGACGATCAGCGTTTTGGCTTTGGGATCGACGTTGCGAATGGTGAACGTCTTGGTTTCCTGCATGGCGTTCTTCGTCGTGAGGATGCCGCGGCGGAGGTGCACTTCGCGAACGAGGTCGCGCGAAGAGTCGAAGGCCGTCGTGATGCGCGTGCCGAGATCGGTCGCGTAGGAGATGAGCCGCTTGTCGCCGCTCTTGATGGTTTCGACCAGCGCCTCGCCGGAGTAGGCGTTGGTGTCATAGACGGTGATGGGCCCGCCGTCGAGCGTCTTGCCGGTGGCGTTGATGATCTCCGCGGCACTCATGGGATTGACGCCCATGGACTGCGTGTAGATGAGGAGCTTTCGCGCGCCGACTTTCTGCTGCAGGAAGGGCAGCATGGCGGATTCGTTCTTCTTGACGGTGACGGGCGTGGCGAAGCGGTACTCGAAGAGATCGCCGAGTTCGCGGCCTTGCGCGGTGGCGGCGATGTTCGAGGCCATGTCGACGCGGTCGGCGGAGACCTCCATCATTTGCGAGGCTTCGGCGCGACGGAACATCTGGCCGCGTGCCTCGGGAGCCGGCGGCGGAGCGGCGGCCGCGAGCATGGCGGGTCCGGCGACGGACTTGCTCATGGCTCCTTCGAAGAGCATCGGCGCGGCGTAGCCTTCTTCGGCGAGTTCGCTCACCGGGCGCGTTCGATACCGGGGCTCGTAGAGGCGCGAAATGAACGACACGGGGCGGCCGGAGACGACGGCGAGTTGGACGTTGTTCCAATCTTCGCCGGTGGTGTTGTCGACGATGGCCCAGCCTTCGAGGGTGGGCTGATCGGCAGTGCCGAAGATCAGGCGGTAACTCGATTTCCAAACGGCTGTCGGCACCATGTAGCTGGCGGCGAGGCGGCGGGCGGCGCTTGACGTCGAATCGATGTAGACGCTGCGTTTGTCTTTCGAACGCGATTGATTGAGCAAAGACAGATAGTCTTTGAGCAACGCCTGCTGGGTGGCGTCGGCGAAGCGGATGGCGGAAGCCGAGGCGAGGTCGACGGTACGGATGTCGCCGGAATCGGTGAGGATCGACAGAAGTTCACGCTCGGGCGCGGAGTTGGTGGCGACGATATTGCGTCCGCTGAGGACGACGCCGGAGACGGATTGATCGCCGGTCTTCACTTCGACGCGCGCGCCCTTGAGGAAGTCGAAGAAGGCGGACAGCGGTTGGTTGTCGCCGACGACGAAGGGGAACTTCTGGCGTTTGTTCTCCAGCGTGTCGGAGGAGTCGTAGCGTAGGCCGGTGATTTTGCCTCCGCCGCGTTCCTCGACGGTAAGCGACTTCAGGACGTCGTTCATCTCGTCGGCTTTGAAGTCGAGCTGGGCCGTATCGCCGGCCTTGACGTCGCCGGAGCGCTGGAAGTAGCCGACTCCATGTTTAAAGAGAACGACCTCGCGGACGGGAAGTTCGGCGGCCAGGCCGGAATGGACCAGCAGCATAGCCTGCAGGATTCCGAAGAAAGGAGAAAGACGTTGCATCGTTGGCGCCTCGCAGGGGATATGCCGCGAGCGTGGATTCCCTTGCAGCAAGCCCTGTATACTATTCTTAGTTATTAGTTTAGCCGGGCTTGCCTGTGGCGGCTCGAAGCACTTCGGAGAATATCGATTTGTCTACTTATCGTCTTGGAAAACTCTTGATTGGCGGCCTGTTGCTGTTGCTTCCGGCATTTTCGCAGGGAATCGGGGGCTTTCAAGGCCCAAGTGTGTTGAGTCGCGGCGCCGGGTCGGTCGGGAACCGGAGCGGTCGCGCGGTGGGGATTCGGCTGTTTGCAGCAGTCAACGGCATTTACGACGACGGCCTGCTTCCCGCCACACTAGACACAACCGGCAAGATCCCGACGGTTAGGGGTCTGTATGGCGTAGAAGTCTCGCTCGGCGCGTACGGATCAAAATCGTGGCGGCGGAGCAATCTGGGGCTAGACTACCGGGGCGCGTACCGTCAGTACGCCAACAACACGTTTCTATCAGGAACCGATCAGTTTGTTGAAATCGGGTTTTCGACGCAAGTCACCAAGCGCTTTCGTTACAGTCTAAAGGGACGCGGGGGAACGACAAGTTCGGGTCTGGGGACATTCGGAGCGGTCGGGATTGCGGATGCGCCGGCGGGCGTTGGTTCGACCGCATTGCTCTTCAACAACCCAACAAGCTCCGCACAAGGGGGTGCGGATTTCGTCTACCAAAAAAGCGCCCGGCTGAGCTTTTCGGCAGGCGGCGACGCCTACACGGTCCGCCGGAGATCAAACGCACTGGTGGGCGTAAACGGTTACCTGCTGCGCGGCTCAACAACCTATCAGCACTCGAAGCCGCTTGCCATCTCGTTGAACTATTCCTATACGCATTACGATTTTCCGAGAGCATTCGGCGAATCGGACGTCAACACGCTGCAAGCTGGCATTGAGCGGAAATTGGGCCGCCGCTGGACACTAGGTCTCAGCGCGGGAGCATTTCAGGCAAAAACGCAGGGGTTACAACGGGTGGGAGTCGACCCGTTGATTGCCGCATTGTTGGGCACGAGCAGCGTGATTCAGGCCTTTTATCGGGAAACCATTCTGCCGAGCTACACGATGAACCTGACGAGAGCGTTCCGGCTTTCGTCGATCTCGTTCGACGCAGGCCGTGCGGTAAACCCTGGAAACGGCGTGTTTTTGACGTCCCAGAGCGAGACATACGGCGCTTCGTATTCTTACACGGGACTTCAGAAGGCGAGTTTTGGTGCGTCCGTCGGTTACTCCAAGCTGGGCTCGATCGGACAGACGTTGGCCGGATACGCGCAATATACGGGCGGCGTAAACGCGAGCTACCGGCTATTCCGTTTCACGCAGGCAACCGCGCGCTACGACTACCGGCAAAGCCAGATCGACCTGGCCGGCTTCAAGAGGACCGCGAATCGAATTACTTTCGGCGTGACGTTTAGTCCGTCGGAAGTGCCGATCTCGTGGTTCTAAGGGCAGGCCATGAGCGACGCGCCGCGCCTTCTTCTGGTTGACGATGAGGCGGCGGTGACGCGGTTGCTTGCTAAGTATTTGGAGCGGCTTGGCTACGTCATCGACGTGTCGCTGTCGGCCGAAGACGGCTTGGCTCGATTCGACGAGAATCCGGACGGGTGGGATTTGGTGTTGAGCGATCTATCGCTGCCCGGCATGCAAGGCGACGCGATGCTACGGCAGATGCTCGCAAAGCGGCCAAGTCTGTCGGCGATTGTATCGAGCGGGTATCCGTTTAGCTTGGAAGCGTTTCCTGGCACGGCACCGAAGCAGATCGCGTTCCTGCAGAAGCCCTATCTGCCGAGCATGCTGGCCGATATGCTGGCGAAGATGCTGAAGAAGCCGAAGTCGGCGAGCGCGTAAGGCATTGTGCCGCCGGATCTGCCTCACTGCACTTCGGCGGACCGCAGAATCGATTCGAGTTTCCCGGCGAAGTTCTCGCCGGACTCCGACCACAGCCTGCGCTTGTGCACCGGCAAGGCGGCATCGAGTTGACTCACCAGATGCAGCAGGCTGCGAATGTTGGACTGCGCGGTGCGAAGGCTCGCGCGGTCGGCGGGATCGGGAAGGAACTGCGCTTCGAGGCCGAACTCGATGGCGAGATGTTCGCCGGGCTCGACGTCTTCAAACTCAGTGCCGTGGCCGGTGAGGCGAACGCGCGAAGGGCCGACGTGCCAATCCTTGCCGTCGTGCTGCCAGAGATCCCAGAATGTTTCGAACTCGAAAGCGTGATCGGGACTGGCGTATTCACGAAGCGTGTCGCCGAACAGATTTTCGTCGATAGGCGGGAGAAAAGGGCGTTCGAGGATCGGCGCCTGGTCGAAGCTTAAAGGGAACACGCGCAAGGCGGATTCGGCTTTGGCCAGGCGGGAGACGGGGAACTGAAGCACGAGCGTCACAAAATGCCGTGCCATCGAGACGGCGGCGTGCGTCGCCAGAGTGTAGGTGAGATAAAGACGGTCAGGCATTTGTCGATTAGGCGGTGACGTCGCGGACGGCTTCGGCGGCGCGGTCGATGTCGTGGAGCGAGTTAAAAATGTGCGCGGAGAAGCGGATTCCGCTCGAGTCACCGGAGGCAGTAAGTGAAGTGGCGATGCGGTGGCGCTGGTAGAGCGCGTCGTACTGCGTCTTGAGTTTCGCGTCGTTGGTTGCAATTTTGACGATGCCGGCGCAGAGATCGGGCTGCATGTTGGTTCGCAACTGGACGCCAGGAATGGCGGCGCATCTTTCTTTGAAGCGGGTGGTCAAAAAACGAACGCGGGCTTCGATGTTGCGGATGCCGACAAGATTCGTGAAGTCGAGCGCGGCGTCGATGGCGGCGAGCCTTGGGTCGTCGCGCTGGCCGAAGTTCTCGAGCTTCGCGGCTCCGGAGGCGTTGTCTGACCAGCCGGCGGTGACGATGGAGGGCCAGACCTCCTTGAGGCGTTCGTCGCGCACGTAGAGGATGCCGGCTTCGAGCGGCCCCATGAGCCATTTGTGGGTGGAGGCGGCGTAGGAGTCGACGCCGAGATCTTTGAGATTGATGTCGAGGAGGCCGAAGGTCTGGGCACCGTCGAGGTGCAGCCAGATATTCCTGGCGCGGGCGAGACGCGTGATCTCGCGCGCGGGAAACTGAAGGCCGGTGGTGTTGGTGACGTGGGTGAGTCCGATGACGCGAGTGCGCGGGGTGATGGCGGCTTCGAACTGGGCGACGATCGCTTCGCGGCTCGCGGCAGGCGTGGTCACGGGGAGTTTCTTAACAACGATGCCTTCGCGGCGGGCGCGGATTTCCCAGGCCTCTTTGTTGCATTGGTGATTGTGCGCGGTGATCAGAACCTCGTCGCCGGGTTTGAGATCGAGGCCGTGGACGATGATGTTCGACGATTCACTGGTGTTGCGCGTGAATGCGATCTCAAGCGGTTGGACGCCGAGCATCTTGGCGATTTTGCCGCGGGTGGTGGCGCGGAGGCCTTCGTATTTCTCGCGATTCTGGAACGAAGGGTTGGATTGGAAGTCGCGCAGAAATTCCTGGTAGCGATCGAGCACGGCGCGCGAGGCGGGGCCGACATTCGCGACGTTGAGATAGATGTAGCTATCGTCGAGCGGGAACTGACGCCGGACAACGCTCCAATAGGCTTCGTTTTGGGGATCGGTCGCGGAGGGTGCAGCTTTGAGGGCTTGCGCCAGGGCGGCCCAGGAGGCGGCGGCGCGCAAAAATCCGCGGCGGGAATCGAGCATGACTGATTGTACTCCGAGTGCCGAATCCCCGAACAAATCCCGTCGGCTCCGAGGTCGCGAATAACGCGAACGAAGTGAGCGGATAACCGTCTAACGCCGGGAGTCGACGGATGTGCCATGCGCAGGCTAAACGGACACGGGCTGGAATCGGCTCAGTCTCCCGAGAGAAAGCACGCTGTCCGTTGTTGAACCTTGGTAGCGGCGGGGCGGGCGGCCCGGCTGGTGAATCCGCTCCCGACGCGGCCCTTCGGGCCGCTCTCGTCGCGGCTCGGATTTGGTGCATTTCGCTTGTTGCGGCGCAGTTGGTTTCCGGCGCGCGCGTCCGCTCACTTCCCGTAACGGGCAGGCTGTTCGCGGTTCTTTGCTCGCAAGCGGCATCGCTCTTTCCGCGCATCGCAAGGCTTCGGCGAGGAGAACGCCGTGTACCCTAAAGGGAGATGTTAACTGACCTCGTGCAAATCCAACGGCTGGGCGAAAAGATGCGCCCGGAGAACGAGAAGTTTCGGCGCCACCTGAAGGTGCATGGCTTCAAGGATCGCAACTTCCGGCGCATCGCCAAAGAGGTGGAGAGCCAGATCGATTGCACCGTGTGCGCAAATTGCTGCCGCGTGGCGACGGTCGAATTACTGGAACGCGACGTGCACAAGCTTATGAAGTATCTGCGGATCTCCGAAAAGGACTTCTATCGCGACTACACGATGGAGACCGAAGACGAGGGCGTGATTCTGAAGCGTACGGAGGAGGCCGGCTGCGTGTTTCTTTCGGGGAATGAATGCACGGTGTACGATGCGCGGCCGGCGACGTGCGAGAATTTTCCGCACACGATTCGCGGGCACGGGTCGACGGAAAGCCGGATGTGGCAGATGATCGATCGCGCGGTGTACTGCCCGATCGTGTTCAACACGCTCGACAAGTGGAAGGACGATGCGGGGTTTCGAAAATAGCTATTTAGGCGGGGCTTGGGCCAGCGCCTGATAGTAGGAGTGCCAAAGCGCGCCTTCTTTTTCGAGCAATTCCAGATTGCGTTTCGCGGTGGTCATGAGATCGACGGCATGCGATGCGGCTATGGCGCGCGATGCGGTGCGCGCACCGGCGGCCTGAATGGTTTCGAGCACTTTCTGTTCGGCGGCGAGCGCTTCGCGAATGGCAATGAGCGCGACGCGTTCCTTGTCCATTGCGGCGTTTAACTTTTGGATGCCAGGGTCCTTGTCGGTGGCGAAGACTTCGCGGGTGCGGTCGAGCAATGCGGTGTTCACGGAGATTTGCGTTTCGTGCTGGGTTAGCGCATCGGCGCGGCGACCGATGGCGGCGTCCGTGGATTCCTTGTCGAGCCATTCCCACGCGTCCTTCGCGATGCGGCAGGCTGCATCGGCGACGGCTTGACGCGCGAAGCAAGCCTTTCCGGCTTCGCCGGCAGCTTTTTGGAGGCGCTCCGCAATTGCGGGGGCCGCCAGTTCAGTTTCGAGTTTCGGATCGCTTTCGCGCCAGGCGCGGAAGGCGGTGCCCGCTTCGGAATTCAGCTTCGCGAGGTCGATTGTCGCGGGCGCGGGATTGGCAAATTGCGGCTGTGCGAAGAGGCATAGGGGCAGCAAGGCGAGGCAGAGGGTGCGAAGGCTCATTGCTTTTTCCTCGCGGGGCGCGCCGGCGCGACGCCCTTGCCGGTGATGGTGCATTCTGTCTTGGCGCGGCTCAGACGAGCGGCGTAATACTCGCGCCATCGAGCTGCCTGCGCGGTGGATTGCTCAACTTCCTGTGCAACGGCCGATGCCTTCGCTTCCGCCGCGGCTAGCAGATCGGCGACCATTGGCGATACGGCCAGCAACTGCGCCGCGCGATTGGTGAAGTTGGCGAGACGCGCCGTGTTGAGCGTGATCAGATCGTCGAGAACGCGCCCGGCATCCGACGACGCCGGAAGCGCGGCGCGCCGGGCTCGGAGTTCGATCAACATCGACTGGACTTGCGCGGCTTCGACGGGGATCGCAGACGAGGCGGATGTCATTTGCAGCGAAGACTGTTTGGCGCGCCGCAACTCATCGGCGGTTTGGCGGTTCCACTCACCGGCGTACTTGGCCCACGCGTCGAGCCGGGTGCCCGAGGCGCGGGCGGCGGCGTCGATCAGTGTCCGCGCGCCGGGGTCGCAAGGCAAGAGGCGCGCGAGCTTGTTTTCGAGGTCAGCCTGCAGCTTGAGCCAATCGGAGGCCCTGCGCTCGGCGACGGAGCGCAGATCGGCGAGATCCGCCTGGGCGCGCAGGGAAACCGGAATGAGGGCGGCAAGCAGGAGCAGAATGCGGACGAAGCTAGCGTTTAGGTGCAATACGGACAGTATACAGCGCGGAGTCTTGGCGGCAGATGCTCCCGTCGCCCTATTGCGGGCGAAGCGCCGGGGGGGTGCTGTCCGCTCACTGACGGGCGGGGTTCAATCGGGATTTGGGCGCAACTGTATTTGATTCTGTACGCGCGACCTTACGGTCGCGCCTCGGCGAGCCCCGCGCCGTGACACGAGCGGGTTATGTCGGGCGCTGTCAATATGGGTGAGATCCGCATGGGTGAGATCCGCTCACTTCCCGTAACGGGCAGGCTGTTCGCGGTTTTTTGCCGGCCAGAACCCCTGGGATGTTTCCTGCCGGTCATAGCGCTAGCGCGTTCCGGACGCGGAGTGGGACGCGCCTTTCACGTGTTTCTCAAACCACGTCGTCATTTCCCAGAGCGTGTGTTCGATCGATTCCTTCGCCTGATAGCCGTGTGATTCCGAGGGCAGAACGACATAGCGGAGGATTCCGCCGTTGCCGCGGATGGCGTGATACATGCGCTCGCTCTGAATGGGGAAGGTGCCCTGGTTGTTGTCGGCTTCGCCGTGAATCAAGAGAATTGGCTCTTTGATTTTGTCGGCGTAAAGAAAGGGCGACATGTTCAGATAGACGTCGCGGGCTTCCCATAAAGTGCGGCGTTCGCTCTGGAAGCCGAAGGGCGTGAGGGTGCGGTTGTAGGCTCCGCTGCGCGCGATGCCGGCTTTGAAGAGATCGGAATGCGCGAGGAGATTGGCGGTCATGAACGCGCCGTAGCTGTGGCCGCCGACGCCGACGCGAGCGGGATCGACAACGCCCATCTCGACTCCTTTATCGATGGCGGCTTTCGCATCGGCAACCACTTGGTCGATGTAGGTGTCGTTAACTTTCTCTGGAGTGCCAACGACGGGCATCGCGGCGTCGTCGAGGATCGCGTAGCCGAGCATGAGGAAGAAGAGATGCGACGGTCCGGTGATGCTGGTGAACCGTTGCGTGGAGCCGGAAATCTGACCGGCAGTATCGGCGTCGTTGAATTCACGCGGATAGGCCCAAACGACGGTGGGCAGGCGCGTGCCCTGCTTGTAGTCCGGCGGCAGATACAGTGTGAAGGAAAGCGGCACGCCGTCGGGGCGCTTGTAGGTGACGAGTTGCTTGGTGACACGGCGCAGTTGGGGCGCAGGGTCTTTGAAGCGAGTCAGCGCGATGGCGGGACCGGCGGGCAGCGTCTTCAAAAAATAGTTAGGCGGATCGGTGGGCGATTCGCGGCGCGTAATCACTTTGGTACCGTCGGCGGCTACCATCGCGACGACTTGTTCATAGCAATCGGCGGCGGAATGGAAGAGGCGTTCCGACTGGCCGGTGACGAGGTTGAACTTGTCGAGGAAGGGGCGGTCGCCCTCTTTGCTCGCGCCGAGTCCATTCAAAAAGATGTTGTCGCCGGAGGTCCAGATGGCGCGCTCGCCGCCGACGTCTCCGCCGCGGCCGCCACCTCCGCCGAAGCCGCCGCCACCGCCTGCGCCTTTCATGACGGGCGTGCCGGGATCTTTGTAGCGATCCTGCTGATTGCGCGAGAAGAGAACCTTGGGCGCGGCGCCGGGATTCTTGAGATCGACTTCGAAGGTACGGACCCAGCGGCGCTCGCGTTCAAAATCGTCGACAAGCGCGGTCTTGCCGTCGGGCGTGAGGCGCATTCCGCGGAAGCGGTGCTCTGTTTTCAGGATTTCCCGGGGAGTTGTAGTGAACGGTGCGGGCAGCACCACGACGCGGTCGCGATTCGGGACTTTCTCTTTCGGGTTGCCGCCGTCGAGGGCCTCGACCCACATCATGGTCGCGGCGTCGCCGGTCTTCCATTGATAATTGCGCGGGCCGGGACGAACGCCTTCGATCGGAACGCGATCGGCGAGGCCGAGGCTTGCGACCTTGAAGGCGACCTTCGCGTTGCGATCCCAGATTTCGACTTCGCGCGGAAAATCATTATAGGGATGGAGATACGAGTAGGGCTTGTGGACGCGCTCGATCAGGAAGTCCTTGCCGTCGGGCGAAGGAGTGACGGCCTGGAAGATGGCGGGCTTGCCCATGGGCGTAGTCTTGTTCGTCGCAATGTCGAGCATCAGGAGTTGCGCGGTGGCGTAGTAGTCGAACAGATCTTCGTCGTGCGGCGAGGCGAGCATGTCTTCATAGGTGCGCACGGGTCCGGAGCGACCGTTGGCTTCCTGGACCTTCGGGCCCTTGGGAATGACGGGTTCGACGGGGACAGCGCCGCGTCCGGTGGAGACGGTCTTGAGGAGGATGGTCTTGCTGTCGTCGAGCCAGTCGATGGGGTCGCCGAGGACGGCGTTCAGTTTGACGCCGTCGATGCGGCGCGCCTTGCCGGTTTCCGCTTCGCAGAGCCAGAGTTCAATCGAGTTGGCCGTGGTGTTGGTGAACGCGAAGTGCTTGCCGTCTGGTGCCCAATGGGGCGAACTGAACCTGCCGCCGGCGGGCAGCGTGACGGGAACTTCCTTGCCATCGGAGAGGCGTTTGAGCGTGAGGTTGGAATTGATGGGCGCGAGGTGGATGCCGTTGGTCTTGGGATCGATGCGGAGTCCGGCGATGCGCACCATCGGCGCGGCGACCTCGGAGATCGGCGGGTAGCGCGACGACTGGCTCAAGACGGCGTGCGTGCGCGTGGGATTCACGGAGAGCGACGGCAGCGACGGCGCGTGCAGGATGTCGAGGATGGGTTTTGCGGGTTTTTGGTACGCGAATTCCTCGGCGGGGAGGCAGAACGGAGCAAGAGCAAGCGGGAGCAGCAGCCGGATCTTCATAACAGTGGAGGATATCACGCGTGAAGTTCGCGTGAGGAGCTACGAAGGACGACTATTGCGACTCTGGGGACGATCACTGGTGTGTTGCAGGCCGGCGGCGGCGACCGCATCGCGCAATCGAAGACCGCATCGCG
>JAYVTO010000192.1:0-17711 GCA_043788745.1 Acidobacteriaceae bacterium | reverse complement strand
GGGCCGCGCGCCGAACAAAGCGGTTCCGATACGAACGTGCGTTGCGCCTTCTTCAATCGCGACTTCGAGATCGTGCGACATGCCCATCGAGAGACCTTGGATATCGTAACTGCGCGCAAGTTCGGCGAGTTGGCGGAAATAAGGACGCGAGTCCTCGGGCTTGTTCGAGAACGGCGGCATGGTCATCAGGCCCGTGAGTTTCAGGTTGGCGCAGGCGCGGACAGCATCGACGAGCGCGGGGAGATCTGCGGGGGCGACGCCTTCTTTCGCCTCCTCGCCCGACAGCTTGACTTCGAGCATCACTTCCTTCAGGCGAATCTCGCCGTCGCTGCGCACAAAAAGCCCGTTCAGGCGTTGCGCAAGCTTGGGCGTATCCAGAGTCTGGATGACGTCGAAGAGTTCGGCGGCAGGTCGCGATTTGTTCGCCTGCAGGTGGCCGATCAGGTGAAAGCGGGCTTCGAGCAGATCGTCGAGGTAGTCGTCTTTGCTTTGAAACTCCTGGACGTAGTTCTCCCCGAAGTCGCGGATGCCGAGCAGGAAGGCTTCGCGGATCACGTTCGGCGCGAACTTCTTGGTCACGGCAATGAGCGTGACACTGCTGCGGTCGCGTCCGGCACGGGCGGCGGCCTTGGCAATCCGTTCTTCTACTTTTTCGAGTTTGTCTACAAGCACTTACCCTATGATCGAGGATTTCAGAGCTTGCTGCGCGGCCTTTGCCCGCTCGGACTAATCCTACGCTCCCCGTGGGTAGGCCTCGCCGCCCGTCGCGCCGATACTACATACAACAGCTGCCCCCCCGCAAACCAAGCGCCGCTGCTGGACCAAGAAAATGGGCTACTTACTATCTCGCGCACCACGAGGACTTCCGTAAATGGCAGCCGCCACTGGAGCGGTCGTCCGCCGTTTTGCGGACGACGCCGTTTCCGTGATTGAACGCTTTGTTCAATCCTGCCAACAACCAGCATTCGTCGAACCGGGCGAGGATCCGTTCCTGCTTGTGCCGGATTCGTTCTCTTTGGAGCGCACGCCGCGCGGCGTTATGCTCTCGTGCTGGAGCGCGGACCGCAACCTCTCGCGCAGAATCGCGCGAACGGACGCGCCACGGCAGGGGCAGTTGCGGCTTACGACGGAACGGTTTGGCAAGAAAGCGGGCACGGCAATGATTGCCGACCTTGCGTCGCGTCAGGATGTCGCGCGCGACGGGCGGCGGTGGAAATTTCGGGAGCAGTTCCGGAGGTTTCTGTTACGGCAATTTGCCGGGTGGCGAATCGCCGAGCTTTCGACTGGCGCCGATTTAGAACACTCCCTGTCTCCGGCGTATTCGCGCGCCCTGCTCACGCGAGGGACCGCCTGCTACGCCGCGATCGGCGCGCCGGAGGACAGTCTCGATCCGGACGGCGCACTGACGTTCGGGCTGATCTGGCTCGACTATCTCCGGCGGCGAATGCCGGATCGCTACATCGAAGGTCTGGCCATCTTCGTTCCCGCGGATCGCAGTCGCGTGACGTGCGATCGGGTCCGTCATTTGCGCGGGGCGCAGTTCCGGGTTTTCGGCCACTCGGAGGACGGCGCGGAGTGTGAACTCGACCTCACCGACTACGGTAATTTTTCGACCAGGGTCGAGCCATTCGTCTCGACAGCACCGCTGCCATCGTGGTTGACCCCGGTCTTGGCGATTCCAGGGGTTGAGTCGGTCGCGCGCCCTTCGGGCGGCGTGTCGCTCCGCGTACGAGGCTTGGAATTTGTCCGCGTGACCGGCGGCTGGGCGGCTGGCGCGGAAATCTCAATGGGCGTCGATCGGCTGCGGCCTTTACTGTCGCCCGAAACGCAGCTCCCGGAAATGCTTTTGCTCGCTCGTCTCTTGACGGAGATGCGAAGGCCGGCTGGCGATTCCGCGAATCCCCTGTTCCGCCGCTCGCCGGAGGCCTGGCTCGAAGCGCAGACGCGCGACGCCCTCGATCAAATCGACGCAGACCTCGAACCGGGTCCGGTCTACGGACAGGCGCCGGCCTTCGCGGGCGGCGAACGCGGCCTAATGGACTTGCTCGCGGTCGATCGCGACGGACGCCTGGCCGTGATCGAGCTAAAGGCCTCCGCCGACATTCATCTTCCGCTCCAGGCGCTCGACTATTGGATGCGGGTTCGCTGGCATCTCGAGCGCAACGAGTTTTTGGAAGCCGGCTACTTTCCCGGTATTGCCCTGCGGCGCGAACCGCCGAAGCTGTATTTGGTTGCGCCGGCGCTCGAATTTCACCCGGCGAATGAAACGGTGCTGCGCTACTTCTCGTCTGCTATTCAGGTGGAGCGCGTGGGCCTCAGTCTAGAATGGAGGCATAGGATCCGCGTGATCTGCCGTAGCGGCGAGACGACCTCGTTCCACAACACGTCGTTCCACGGCAGTCCGCCTCAGAATAAGCCCACGAACCAACATGCAATTCGGCGTTCTCAAGGAAATCCGGCACGCGATCTCGAATCTGAATCCGGACGATGTCCGGAAGGAAGCGGAGCGCCCGGTCCGCATCCGGCTGGTGGCGACGACGCCCGAGATGTATGGCCGGATGGAAACGTATTTCTGCCCCATCGATCTTTCGCCGCGACGCCGTGCGCAGGTCTCGCGTCTGATCCTGCGGGGAGGCACCGCGCATGCGAATGATTCCGGACCCGCCGATTTCGAAGTCTGGGACGAATCGCTGCTGCAGCCCGCCGACGCCTTTTCGTTTTCGGCAATCAATCCCGATCATTGCGTGCAGAAAGTTCTCGATGCGCACCCCGAGCTGAAGCTTCCGCTTGCACGCGTGTTTCCACCGTTTCGCGGCCCGGTGATCAAGCGCCTGATTCACACCGTCTCGAGGGAAAACGCGCTATTCAGCATGGCGACCGCGCTCGGCGACGTAATCCCTTCGATCGCCTCGCTGCCTTGGTCGGTAGCCGAATACGCCTCGGACTCGGCCGTAATCACCGCAAACCAGATCCGGCTGGCCTTTCTGATCGCCGCCGCCAGCGACCACGAGATCGGCTATTCGAAGCAACGCGGCGAGGTTGGCTCGATCGTTGCGGGCGCGTTCGGCTGGCGCGCGGTGGCACGCGAACTGGTGGGGAAGATTCCGTTCGGCGGCGGACTGATCCCCAAAGCGGCGATCGCCTATGCCGGCACCTTCGTCGTTGGGACATCGCTCGAACGCCTCTACCGTTTCGGCTACGGCTACACGGCGCCGGAGCGCAAGGCCGCCTATGAAGCCGCCTATGACCGCGGCAAGCAGATCGCCAAAGGCCTGCTCGAATGGCGCAAGCACGCCACAATCGGATAGGCTGAAGGCGATGCATCGATATTTGTGGGCCGCTCTCGCCGGCACCCTTCTCTTCTCTCTGTCTCTCGCGAACGCACAGCCGGTCCTCGCCGACGGGCGTCTGATCGAAGGAAATCCGAAGAGCGCCGTTCGCGTGGTCATCTACGAAGACCTGCAGTGCCCCGATTGCACGATCTTCCGCGAGATGCTCGACAAGGAACTGCTGCCCAAGTACAAAGGCACCGTCGCCTTTGAGCACCGCGACTTCCCGCTGGCCAAGCACGCCTGGGCGCGCCGCGCCTCGGTCGTGTCACAGTTCTTCGCCTCGCAGAAGCCCGAACTCGCCGTTGAGTATCGCAAATGGATCATGCGCAACCAGAAGCTGATCACGCCCGAGAACTTCAATCAGAAGCTGGCGGAGTTCTCCGCCAAGCATGGCGCCGATCCAGGCAAGGCAATCGCCGCCCTTGCGGACGAGGCATTCCAGGCAGCCATCGAGAAAGACTTCCAGGACGGCGTCGCGCGCGGCGTCGCGAAGACGCCCACCGTGCTCGTCAACGGCGAGCCCTTCATTGAAACCTTCAAATCCGCCGACGTCATCAAAGCCATCGAGCGCGCACTAAAGGCGAATCCTTGAGCGAGCCCGCGCCCGTCGCGGTAATCACCGGAGCGAGCCGCGGCATCGGAAAGGCGATCGCCGAGGAGCTAGCGCGCACGCACGCCGTCGTCGGAACATTTTTGCGCACGCCGCCCGCGGAGGCCGTCGCGCCCGCCCGCGCACCAGGCATCTATCCCTTCCAGTGCGACGTGTCCTCCGCGTCGGACCGCGCCAAGCTGGTCGCGCACGTCGACCAGCATTTCGGGCGAATCGATCTGCTTGTCAACAACGCAGGCATCGCTCCGCGCGACCGAAAAGACCTGCTCGACGCGACCGAAGAGAGCTTCGACGAACTGATCAACACCAACTTGAAAGGCCCGCACTTCCTGACGCGGGCCTTCGCGCAGCGAATGCTCGCGCAGAAGACCGGCCGCGTCGTCTTCGTCACCTCGATCTCGGCCTATACTGCATCGATCAATCGCGGCGAATATTGCATCTCAAAAGCGGGACTCTCCATGTCCGTCGCCCTCTACGCCGCGCGCCTCGCCGCCGACGGTATCGGCGTCTTCGAGATCCGCCCCGGAATCATCCAAACCGACATGACCGCGCCCGTCGCCGCGTCCTATGAAGAGCGCGCATCCCAAGGCCTGCTGCCGCAGCGCCGCATCGGCCAGCCGAGTGAAGTCGCGCGAGCGGTCCGCGCCATCGCCGACGGACTGCTCGATTATTCGACGGGACAAGTCATCGACGTGGACGGCGGCTTCCGCCTGCGGACGCTGTAGTTGCCTCAAATCTGATAACGATATCACCGCCGCCCGCCCGGCGGAGTAGAATACAGAGTTCATGCATTTTGAATCGCCATCTGGCGCTCCTGTCGCCACTCCAGGCCGCCCCTGGTACAAAGAACTCAACCGCTACCACTGGTTCGTGCTCATCGTCGCCTCGCTCGGCTGGCTGTTCGACACCATGGACCAGCAGCTCTTTAACCTCGCCCGCCGGCCCGCCGTCATCGAACTCCTCCACGTCAATGCCGGTGACCCCGCCACGGCAGGCAAGGTCGCCGAGTACGCGGGCTACGCGACGATGATCTTCATGATCGGCTGGGCTACCGGGGGCGTGGTGTTCGGCATCCTCGGCGACCGGATTGGCCGTGCGAAGACGATGATTCTCACCATCCTCTTCTACTCGTTGTTCACTGGCCTCAGCGTTTTGTCGACGTCGGTGTGGGACTTCGCCGCATACCGCTTCCTCACCGGCCTCGGCGTCGGGGGCCAGTTCGCCGTCGGCGTTGCGCTGGTCGCGGAAGTGATGCCCGACAAAGCGCGGCCCTTCGCGCTCGGATTTCTGCAGGCGCTGTCTGCTGTCGGCAACATGCTCGCCGCGCTAATCGGCATCGGACTCGGGCAACTCGAACAGGCAGGCGTGATCCCCAGCGCCTGGCGCTTGATGTTCGTCGTCGGCGCGCTCCCCGCCTTGCTCTGCATCCTGATCTTCCGCAAGCTGAAAGAGCCCGCGCAATGGCAGCAGGCGCACGACGCGAAGAAGCAACTCGGCTCGATGACCGAGCTCTTCACGAACGCGCGCTGGCGGCGCAATGCGTTTGTCGGAATGCTGCTCGCGTTCTCCGGCGTGGTCGGCCTCTGGGGCATCGGCTTCTTCAGCTTCGACCTCTTCTCCGGCGTCCTCGACAAGACATTCAAAGCCCAAGGCCTCGCGCCGAGCGTGATCGCGGGCAAGAAAACCATCTGGACCGGCATCACGTCGCTGCTTCAGAATTTCGGCGGATTCTGGGGCGTCTACGCCTACACGTACCTGACGCAATACACCGGCCGCAAGAAAGCGTTCGCGATTTCCTTCGTGGCCGCGATGGCGTCGACGGCCTTCACCTTCTGGTTTCTCAAAGATTTCAGCGACATTTTCTGGATGATCCCCATCATGGGATTCTGCCAACTCGCGCTGTTCGGCGGCTACGCGATCTACCTGCCGGAGTTGTTCCCGACGCGGCTGCGCTCGACGGGCACGTCGTTCTGCTACAACGTGGGACGCTTCGTCGCGGCGCTTGGTCCGCTGACGCTGGGCTTGCTCACCAGCCGCGTCTATAGCGGTTTCGACGAACCCATGCGCTATGCCGGAGTCACGATGTGCCTTGTCTTTCTGGTAGGCATGGCCGCCTTGCCGTTCGCTCCAGAGACGAAGGGACAGCCGCTACCTGAGTAAGCGTCCCCGATGAAGCACTTCAAGTACAAGTCCCTCGCAGAACTTGCAGCAGACGCTCGAGTCTTGGGCGCATCCGCCGTTCGATTCGAAGAAGATCCAGCAAAAGTCACCCGCGCCCTCTCTCGCCCCGTCGACGTCGCCGGATTCCGTGTCGGCAACTCGATGGCAATCCACCCCATGGAAGGCTGCGACGGAACCCTCGACGGAGCGCCGGGTGAACTCACGCACCGCCGCTACGAACGCTTCGCGGCAGGCGGCGCGAAGCTCATTTGGTTTGAAGCGACGGCCGTCCGCGAAGACGGTCGCGCCAATACGCGCCAGTTGTGGCTGCACGCCGGAACCCAACCTGAATTCGCAAAGCTACTCGCGAAGATGCATACGACGCATCGCGAAGCCTGGGGCAGCGACTCCGACGTTCTGATCCCGATACAGTTGACGCACTCCGGCCGCTACAGCTATCCGCGGCGCACCATCGCCTACCACAACCCGAACATCGACCGCACGACGAAAACCGCAGCCGACTACCCTGTCATCTCCGACGGCGAACTGGAGCGTCTCGAAGACCAATACGTCGCGACCGCCAAGCTCGCCTACGACGCCGGCTTCCGCGCCTTCGACGTCAAGATCACCCACGGCTACCTGCTCAGCGAATTGATGGGCGCGCGCGACGAGGCCCTGCTGGCGGCGCAAGGCACGGCGGGAAGCCGTTACCGCGGTTCACTCGAAAATCGCTCGCGATTCGCCTGCAACGTGCTCGGCAAGATTCGCGCGGCGCTCGGCACGGACGTACTGCTGGGAATGCGGCTCGGCTGTTTCGATAGCGTTCCCTACCGCAAGAACGCCGAAACACAGTTGGGCGAACCAATCTCTTTCTCCACTCCCTACCCGCATGGCTTCGGAGTAAACCCGAACGATCCGCTGACCGAAGATCTCACCGACGTGAAGGACGCGATCGCGCGCTTCCGTGCTGCCGGACTCCAGTTCCTCAACGTCTCGCTCGGAGTCCCGTACTACAACCCGCACGTCGGCCGCCCGTTTGAATCGCCGGACGAAGACAACTACGAGCAGCCCGAGCATCCGCTACTCGGCGTTAATCGCCACTTCCGCATCGCGGGCGAACTCCAGCGGGCTTTCCCCGATCTCCCGATCGCCGGCACCGGCTATAGCTGGCTTCAGAAGTATGCCGTTCACGCGGCGGCCGACAACATCGAAACCGGCGCCATCCGCTTCTTCGGCTATGGCCGCGGCGCGCTCGCCTATCCCGATTTCGCCCGCGCGGTGCTTGCGCACGGGACCCTCGAAGAGCGGCGCGTCTGCAAGACGCTTACTTACTGCACGTACCTGATGCGGCAGAAGGATCATCCGCTGGGGCAGTTTCCAACGGGTTGCCCGCCGTTCGACAAGGAAGGCTACGGGCACATCATGAAAGAGGCGCGCACGATCCACCGAGCGGCGACTTCGCCGAAAGCGTAAGCGACTTCGCTGAAAGTCTAAGCTACTTTGCCAGGCCTTCGGACTTGAGATCGGCCAGCAGCTCGCCGGACGCATTCTTCGGGTATCCTCGAATCCAGAAGGCGGACTTGCTGTCCTCGCTGGTTTCCCAAACCAGCACTTCTGGATGCGCAAGCATTTTTTTGAACCGCGCGTCGTCGGCGGCGGCATCGGTATCTAACTTCACCACCGCAATAATACTCCGCAGATCGAGATCGTTCCGGTAGTCTTCGAGACCCAGCTTGTAGCCGCGTTCCACCTCTTCGACGAACGTCAGCCAGCGGTTGAGCAGACCCTTCTTGCCGCCCTTCACGACGTGCGCCGGATAGCCGTTGTCTTCGAGGAATATCTTGATTTCGCGATCTGTCATGGCGCCTCAGCGGCTTCGATTGATCTGACGGCGAAAGTAACGCTCGCCGTCGTTGGGGATGAAGAACGTGCGAATCGTATGATCGCGGTTGTATGCCCCGAAGTAGCCTTTGCGGCGGTCAAACCGGGAGAACGTCCCATCCGGCCGCGAGGCTTCGAGAACCGGCCCCCCCGGACGGGCGTCGCGTAGTTCCTGGGCCAGGCGCAAATACTCCCGTGGAGAAACTCTGCCGAACTCGCTGCCGTGCTTCCGATAGTGCTCGTCAAACTGCGTGCGACTGCGGAATCCGGGGCCTTCGGCGGCCAGAAACGAAGCGAGCAGAACTAAAGCGCTGAAGAGCCATGCGCAGCGCGCGGCAAACCGGGCACACCGAACTGAAGTAAATCGCATGCTCTCCGCAACCGAACCGGACACGCCTTATGGTACCGGCTGGGGCGGGCTCGTGGGAAAGCGCTCGCGGTTGCGATCCAGCCAATCCGCCGCCTGATTCTCATTCGCGACTTCACCGCGGAGCACGGCGAGCGTCAAATCGTGGAGCAGCACCGTATTCCATGGCGCCGCATACCGCCGCGTCTTGCGCTGACCGGGGAATCGGATCAAAACCGGAATCGTCAGCGACTTCGATCCGCCGACAGCTTCTTGCATTTCCGCCGTATAGCCCGCCGTTCCGTTCCAGATCTCCGGTCGATGCCCATGATCCGAAGTGATGATGATCGTGGTCGTGTCCCAGAGACCCGCCGGCTCCATCGCCGCCCGCAGTTCGCCCAGCGTACGGTCTACCAACGCAAGATTATCGAGATAGGTATTCGTCGGTTTCACGGCAAAGCCGGCACTTCGCCGGTCGTACAGTCCGGGTGGATGCGGAATCGGCCAGTGGATAAAGTAGAGCCCGGCCGCATGGCGGGGCACTGTTTCGAGGACGCGCTGGCGGATCGCGAAGTACTGTTGCTGTTGACGAAGTTGCGCATAGACCTCGGCGCACTGGTTGGCGGGCCTTGCCGTCGCTACGTGGAGCGCCGAAAGTAAATCGTCCCGCCGCTGATCGAAAGCGAATCCAACCGCTCCTCCAAGCCCCAGATGCGCCGCGTAGGCTTCCTGCGTGGCGCGTCCATCCACACCTAGTTCGCTGGTGCATTCGACCAGATCCTGGCCAGCGACGCGACAGTAGGGATGGTACCAGCCGGTGACACGAGCATCGAGACCGAGCTTCCGTACGTCCGCGAAGATCGTCGGGAGCGTGGTCCAATCCACCGGCGTGCCGCCGCCGCGCGGCGTTAGCAGGATCTCGTTCGGTCCGGCAGGCGCGGCGTCTTGAAACAACCGCCCGCTGAGCAAAGCGGGAACGGAGTAGGACGTGTACCGCGCCGGCGGGTGCGCCTCCGCGGCCCAAAACGAACGATCGCGCAGTCGATCAAGCTCGGGCAACTGCAGAGACGCATGGCGGGCGTCAAACGTCATCCGCTGATCCAGCGAGTCAAACAACATCCAAAGCACTCTGGGGCCTGCGTTGCCCGCTGCCGGGGCCGGCCGTGGATCGGCAAATTCCACTGGCCTTGGCGTCGCAACCCAACCCGCTACGAAGTGAATCGCCAGCGCCGCAAAAAGAAAGTTGAACAGCAGCAGAATCCGGATTGCCGCTCCGGCCACGATCCTGTTGCCGGAAATCGCGCGCAGGATCAGGCCGCAAAAGATCATCGCCTCCGCCCCCAGCGCGCCGCCGTTGCGTAGATGATCGGTGACGGAATTGCGCGGCCAGGACGACCGCGTAACCTCCAGCCCCAGGACAACCACGGCAAGAAAGATGCAGTCCGTCACGCGCTGATACTCGGAGAACCGCCGGGCGAACAACGACAGCGCAACAAAAGCGGCGGTCACCAGCAGAGACGCAACCAGTGTCGCCAAAAGGACCGTCAGGTCAGGCGCGTGTTGACGGAAGTAGTTCGCGAATGGTGCCTGCACGTCCTGGATTCGATACCACGCGGATACGAAGTAGAGATTCGCTAGCGAAAAGCAGACGAGAAGGCGCTTCAGATTTGGGAATCGTTCTTGCGAAGGAGATATAACCATCGATCCAGGCCGTCAACACGAACCGCTCGAACTACAGTAAAACGACTCTTCAACTCCGCCTCAAAACAGGCACGGTTCAAGTGCCGGTATAGTTCCGCGCGCCCCCGCACGATCCGTTGAAACATTGGATCTTCCGGTGAGACAAATTCTAATAGAACATACTTCGAGGACATCTCGGCGAACTGGTCCAGAATCGCGCCCAGCGGGATGCGTTCGGTCACCAACATGTGGTGTAGCACGGCCAGCCCCAGGACGAGATCGAACCGTCCTCGCGCGCGCTCCAGAAACGCCGGAGCTTCCTCATTGCGCCATCCTGTGGCCGGCGTCGGACGACCCAAGTCCACTACCAGCGGCAGGATATCGAGGTCCTCCGCGATCGCTTTGCGCCAGGTGTGGCCGACAACCGTGGCATCGGAGTCAATCGCGACCACGGACGCCTTCGCCTTCGCCGCCAGGGCGCTGAAGTGCCCTTCATTGCATCCGACGTCCAAGACCCAACGCGGCCCGATTTCGTCCAGAGCCTCCCGCACGAACGCTTCCTTGATCTGGAACTGCGCTTCGTCGTACAGAGCCGTGGACCCCAGATAACCGCTCCAGCGCGATTGCACCGTCTTTGGCGCGGCCTTCGCCAGGCTTGTGGCGAGCCCTCGCAATAACCCCTTCAATACAAACGCGGCACGCTCCGGATCGACATCTTTCGGGCCGTACGCGGATGCTGCCACCTCTTTGCGGCCCATCCATGTCGGAAGAGACACCGTGCTGAGAAACGGCGGCGTCAACCGCTGCAACCAACTGCACAACCGGTAAACGGCTTCCGGTTCCAAGCCGTCGCGCTGCGTCAAGAGCGTGGAACCGGGTTGTAAACCAAAATGCTGGTTCACAAGCAATGGCAACAGGAACGTCCGCAGAAACTGCGCGTATGGCGTCCAGGTCGCGTCCCCGGGACGCCGCGGTTCAAACGACAACGCGTCCACAAAAACGGGCTTCGCGCCGCGGAACAGAACGTTGTATGGAGTCGCATCTTTGAGCGAATAGCCATCATCGAGACAATCCTGCCCCAGCCGCAGCGTCAGTTCCGCGGCCGCATGCAGCATCTCGGGGCACCACTCGTAGGGATAACTGCGAAAGGCGATGCGCTCGTGCTCAAGAACCTGGACCGTTCCGGGCAGCGGATCCACGTCCTCGGAAGGCCATGTGCGGACCAGAGATCCGTCGGCCATCCAGCCCTGCGCCTTGGCAGTCGATAGGAATTGTGAACACGAAATTCCCGCGTCGCTCACGAACCGCAACACCCTGCCGCTTCGTTGCAAGAGGTACCCCGCCGGATCTCGAAAGGTACCGGCCACCTCTGGCGTCGACGCCGCCGGATGGGCAAGGGTAGTCACAGGAGCCTCCAGGCGATGCTACTTCCTGCGGCCCCAGACGCGATCCATCAGGCGTCGTAGGTAGAACGTCCCCGCCAGGAAAGCCGCATAGGCGGCCTGATAGACGAACGCTCCCGAACCTGGGTCCGTATACGCCGCCGCTGGGGAGGGCGCTCCGAGCGCGAGAACGGTGGCGCTGATCGCGCAGTAGATGAGAGAACGTCGAAGGTTCACGTTCGCACCGCTTTTCCGTTGCGCACGGAATTATGAGTATTGGCGGTTCGATCCATGTACGTGTCATCGTACCTTGTTGCGCGAAAGTTTACCCCGCACTTCGATTCCAGGAACATATTCTCCACCTAAGACTCGGTAGTAAGGTGTAAATTCCCGGCGGACTAGGGGAAACTACCGTGACTGGGGGTTCTGTTGGGGCATGGGGCGCTAGGCACATCGACCCGCGAATTCTAAGGCCAGCGGCCTATTCGATTTCGGCCTAAGTGCCGATAGATCATTGGGATAACACCAGTTGGAACTCACCCGCACCACGCTTGCCCTCGCCAACCCGTCTCGCTGGGACCGGGTGCTCGAAGACGCGACGGAAATGCCCGTTATCCTGATATTGGATGAAGCGGACGTCAATCGCAGGCTACTCCGTGCGATGCTCAAGAGCGCTTCCTACCGGATTCTTGAGGCTAGGAAGCCTTCCGAGGCCATCGCCTTGCTGGACCGGGAAAAGGTCAACCTTGTCATCGTGGACCTGATCCTGCCGGAGATGAGTGGCCCGGACTTCTGCCGCTTCCTGAAGACCGATCGCCGCACGCAGTTGATTCCGATCATGATGATCACCAGCGTCCAGGGCGTCGAGAACGAAATCGCCGGCATCGCCTCCGGAGCCGACGAATTCCTGCTGAAACCCCTCCAACCCGAACTGGTGCGCACTCGAATCCGTGCCTTACTTCGGCACAAGGCGTTGATCGACGAATTGGACGAGGCCGAATCGATTCTGTTCGCTCTGGCCCAGTCGGTCGAGCAGCGGGATAAATACACGGGCCTGCATTGCGAGCGCCTCGCGGCCTATAGCATTGCGCTCGGCCAGGCGCTCGGCGTTTCCCGCACCGATCTGCTCGCGCTCTTTCGCGGCGGCTACCTGCACGATATCGGTAAGATCAGCATTCCGGATTCCATCCTGTTTAAGCGCGGCATCCTTAACGAAGAGGAGTGGGCGACCATGCGGTTGCACACCATCCGCGGCGAGGCAATCTGCCGTCCCATGAAAACCTTGGCGCCCGTGCTGCCGATCATCCGCAATCATCATGAACGCTGGGATGGCTCCGGCTATCCCGACGGTTTGGCCGGCGAAGAGATTCCGCTGCTCGCGCGCATCCTGCAGGTGGCCGACATCTACGATGCTTTGACCACGACGCGGACCTACAAGCCGGCATTCGCGCACGACGAAGCCATGCAGATTCTGGATGAAGAAGCCCGCCGCGGCTGGCGCGATCCGGAGTTGGTGCCATTTTTCGCGCAATTGAAGCACCCGCTGATAACGCGAGGCTTCACCGACCCCGATGGAGAAACCTCCGCCATGAGAGAATCGCTCGAGAACATGCGCCGCCAACTGTCGCGATAGCGATCAATTACTCGATCGAAATCGTGGCCCGCAGATTCGCAACGCCCGCCGTCGGCCGCGAATCCGTCACCGAGATCGCAACCGCATCGTCCAGCCAATCATGCGCGGTTCCGTCCGGATCGTGCGACGCGACCGTCAGCGTAAATTCGTTCGGGCAAAGCCGGCACACGAACGAGAACTTCAGCCGCACGATATCGCCGGCGGCCCGCGAACCCAAGTCGAACTTCTCAAGCTCGGTGTTCGTACCGTAAACCTCGAAGCCGATGCGAGTCCGGATCAGAATGCCGAGTACGGGCCGCTCGACGGCCTTGAGGAATTGGACCGAGACCAGCACCGCTACTTCCTCGCCGCTCTTCCAAACAATCGTCGCGTTGCCGTCCGCGCCGAGCGTCTCGATACGCAGGATCTCGGCGCGCCCGTCGCCCCGTCGCATCGAAGGCGTCAGCCGCGGCGTCAGCGTGCCGCCCCAAGCGCGAATCCGCTCTGACACGTTGCGCCGGTATCGCTCGAGCGTCTCTCGCGGATCGCCCTTCAATGCGAGCTTGCCGCCATCGATCCACCAGATCTCATCGCACAGCGCCGCCAGCAGCGAATCCTCGTACGACGACAACAGAATCGTCGCGCCGCTCCGCCGTAAACGATCCATCGCAATCACGCTGCGCGCCCGCACCATCGGATCCTGCGTCGCCAGCGCCTGATCGAGCACCAGCACATCGGACGGCGCAAGATTCAGCGTGTCGCCAAGGGCAACAAAACGCCGCGTCGGTCCGCCGATCACTTCCCCTTGAACAGGCTGTTCCAAACCGGCGGCCAGCCGCATTAATTCGCTGACACCGGCGCCTTTTTCGCCCAGAACGCCAATGATCGCGCCGGATGGCGCGACGGCGTGAAAACTTTCCAGAGGCCCAAACGAAACATCGCGGAATTCGATCGACATGTGCTCTAGTTAGGATACTCGACGGGGACTTCGATCGCGCCCAACGGGAGTTCGCCGCGCGAAAGCGTAACCCGCAACGCCGGACACTGGCCCGCGGCAAAAGGCGCCTGCGCCTCGAACACATCGCGAAACGCCCACTCTGTTCCGGCCGCCGCCTCGACAGGCCGCAGAATGCCGCCGGACCACAAGACGCGGATCGATGTGCCGGCCATCTCCAGATGAAGATCCAGATCGACTGGCGGCTTCAAAAAGTCAATCCGTACCGACATCCGCTCGTCATGAAACCCGTAGAACACCGCGCGCACCGGCAGCGCCTCGCCGCCATGCATCGCGCCCATCCGCGCCTCTGGCTGATGCCGCCCGGCGCCCATCCACTCGTAGTATGCCGTCACCTTGCCGTCGATCACCGGCGTCACCGGCGCCGTCGGAGCCTCATGCTCCGGAACGACGCGCCCACGCAGCAGCGTCGCCCCCAGTTCCTCCGGCGGCGCTTCACCCAGCGCGCGATACACGTTCGACAAGTGTCCGCGATACAGTTCATCGAACTCCACCCGATTGTCCGAGTGATGTTCCGGGCCGTACCACCAATTCCAATCGCTGCCTTCGGCAATCAACAGTTCTTCGTACGCGAGAGCGCGCGCTTCACTGGAAATCACGCCTTGCTTCGCGTCATACGCCTGTCGCGCCCGCAGCAGGAGCTCCCACGCGGCGTTGTCTTCCTCCGCCCCGATCCAGATATCGAAGTTCGCATTGATCCACGATCCCGGCGCGATTCGCGCAAGTGGCTCCGCCTCGTGCAAGGCCAGCGCCTCGGAGACCGTGCGCGCGACGAGGTCTGTCGACTCCGCGATCTTTCCGTACAGCGCCCGCAGAAACGGCCGTCCGTTGCGATCGTAATACTCCCACGCGTTCTCGCCGTCCAACAGGATCGGCACCAGCACGCTCTTTCCCGCCTCGAGCAAGGGCCGCGAGTTCTCGCGAATCTGGAGTAGAAAATGATCCGCGGCAGCTTCCGCTTCCATATCCGAATACGAAAAGCCAATCAGATCGCTCAATAAATGATCGCGAAACAGCAAACTGATTTCGCGGCCATCCTGCCGCCAGCGATACGGCCGATACGTCACCGCCGGACTGCCTTCGACGCCCAGCGTCCGCGCAAGGACGCCGTTATCGGTCGCCGCCCATTGGAACCCGCAGTCCGCCGCCAGCCGCAGGGCCTCGTCGGAAACCGATCCCTCCGACGGCCATAAGCCCGCAGGCACAATGCCCAGATGCGCCTGCGCGAACTCGCGCCCCCGCGACAACTGCAGCGCCGCGTCGCCCGGGTACGCAAATCGCGTCGGCAGCTTCACCCCCGGATGCGCCGCCGACGCAATCGCTGAATCGCAAATTAACGGCAAAATCGGATGGTAGAAAGGCGTCGTCGAAACTTCAATCTGCCCCCGCTGCGCGAACTCCCGGTACACGGGCAGCACGCGGCCCATGGCCTCCCGCTGCTTCGTTCCCAAAGCCGCCTGATCCTCAACGGAAAAACCGCGGCCTTTCTCAATCAGCATTCGCACCAGATCGTCCCGAGTCAGATCGTCTTCGTCGAACCAGGCGATCTGCGAAAGGACCTGCAAGTCGCGCAGCGCCTGGGCCTCGAAGCGCGCGCGATCCGCCCGCATCGCGTAAAGCTCCGCGTACCGCGGATACCGCTGAATCAACCGCGCCACGTTTGCCTGGAACAGATACCGCAGCGCAAAATGGACTTCGCCTTCGCTGAGATCCTCAGCCGCCTTCAGCGCAACCTGCAAATACGGATCGACCGCCGTCCCTGCCGCATACTCCTCAATCTGCACCATCAACGAAGGCACTAGATTGAACGTCTGATGCACGCTCGGAAACTCCTCGAGCACCTTGACCATTCCGTAATAGTCCTTCAAGGCATGCAGACGCGTCCATGGAAGCTTGTATTCGCCTGTCCAAAGATCTTTATAGAACGGCTGATGCATGTGCCAGAGGAAGCACAGCGTAATCGGCGGCATGGTGTGTGTCTCTCATAGTGTAGTGTGCAATACGCGAAAACTTTCTCTTGTATCGCGAAAACGCAGACGAAGGTACACTATGGGATTCCGCATCCCGCAGCGAAACGGAGCTCCCATGAAGAACAACAGGCTGAGATTCACGACACAAGTAAAGCAATGCGGCCGCGCTGGCAGCGCGATGCTCACCGCACTCGCCTTGATCGCCGGATCGATACCGAGTGCCTCCGCCCAAGGCCGCGCGCCCGCCGACTTCGCCCTCGTCGCCGCCCGCAACGCCGCGGAACAGCAACTCCAGAAGATCGCCGTCGTCGATCGCAAAGTCATGATCGCCATGCGCGACGGCAAGCGCATGGCCGCCGATATCTATCGCCCCAAAGACACGTCGAAGAAATATGCCGTCATTCTTTCGCGCACGCCCTACAATTTTAACTATTGGGACGTCCGCATCGGCGCGCCCTCCGACATGTCGCAGCAGCTTGAAGCCGTCAAGCGCGGCTACGCCTACGTCGTGATGAACGAGCGCGGCCACTTCTTCTCCGAAGGCAATTACGACATCCTCGGCACACCGCTTTCCGATGGCGACGACGCCATCCAGTGGCTCACCACGCAACCGTGGTCCAACGGAAAGCTCGGCACCATTGGCTGTTCCTCCACTGCGGAATGGCAACTCGCCGTCGCCTCGGGAGGCAACGCCGGATTCACGACGATGATCCCGCAAGGCTTCGGCGCCGGCGTCGGCCGCGTCGGACCCTACATGGAGCAAGGCAACTGGTATCGCGGCGGCGCCGTGCAAATGCTCTTCATCGCGTGGCTCTACGGCGAACAGAACCAGGTCCGCCCCATGTTCCCGCCCAACACGTCACAGCAGGATCTCATTCGCGCCTCGCGCCTCTTCGACCTCGCCCCGCAGATGCCGCCCGTCGATTGGTCGAAGGCGCTTGCGCATCTGCCCGAACAAGACATCATGAAGGCCGCCAAAGGCCCCGACGGCGTCTTTGCCGATCGCATGGAGGTCGCGACGGGCGGCGCAATGATCAAGCGCACGCCCAACGATCCCGCCTGGTATCGCGGAGGTCTTTGGCACGACAACATGCCAATCAACATTCCCGGCTTCTGGTTCATGTCCTGGTATGACGTCTCGACCGGCCCCAATCTTGCCGCTTATAACCACGTCCGCAAGACCGCGAAGTCCGAGATCGCCAATCAACAATACGCCGTCATCGCGCCGACTCTGCATTGCTCCTTCACGCGTGCCACCGAAGACACCGTCGTCGGAGAGCGCAGCATGGGCGACGCCCGCCTCGACTACAAAGAACTCACCTACGGCTGGTTCGACTACTTCCTCAAGGGCGAGCAGAACGGCATCCTTCAAAAAATGCCGAAGGTCAAGTACTTCACCATGGGCTCGAACAAGTGGCAGTCGTCTGAAACCTGGCCGCCCGAAGGCGCGAAGCCGATGACCATGTATCTCGCAAGCGGCGGCAAAGCGAATAGCCTGAACGGCGACGGAGCCCTAACCTCCACTCCGCCGTCAGACAACAAGCCCGACAGCTTCGCCTACGACCCCATGAATCCCGTGCCCTCCTACGGCGGCAACGTCTGCTGCACCGGCAACGCCGTGCAAGGCGGTTCGTTCGACCAACGCAAAATGGAAGCGCGCGCCGACATCCTCGTCTATTCGACAGAGCCGCTCAAAGAGGGCGTCGAAGTCAGCGGACCTATC
>JAYVTO010000191.1:0-28912 GCA_043788745.1 Acidobacteriaceae bacterium | reverse complement strand
GGTAGCCCTTCCTCCGCTGTTGACCTCGGCGCCACAACCATCGCAGAACCGCAGGTTCTCTGCAAGCGGCCTGGCGCAGGACTGACAGAACATGCTGGCCTCCTTGCGCACGGACGTGCGCTCGCCTCGCCGAATAGGCAGACGAAATACTGATCATTAAAAGAGATTGCGACGGTATAGTATCACACAACAAGACCCGTTTGGGGTGGGTCGGCCTCCCAACATAATACGCAGTTTTGCTCGTGGTCTTTCTGCTCGGGGGAACGGACCCTGGAAGTGTGGGTGCCCACAGAGACCTCCCGGCTCGGTACGCGCGGTTCTTCCGTGCGCTGGGTCACCGGGTTCGGTCCTACAGAACGGAGCGTCAACTGAGCCAGGAGGACATGATCTTTCATGGCTTCAGCGTGCGTCACTGGCAGATGATCGAGGCCGGACGCCCGATTACCGTTTCCACGCTGCTGCGAATCTGTGAGGCGTTCAATTTGACCTTGGATCAACTTGTCGCCGGTCTCCCAAACCTTTTTCAGTTGACATGAACACCTCGATGGAATAGAGTACAGGAAGTGTATCAAGGTTTGGAATGCCCGGTGTTCTAAAGTAAGGTAATTCCTACCGTAAGGCTCTGCTGCAAAGCAACCTTTTTGGAAACCCCGCCCTGCGCGGGGTTTCGTTATTTTCGCCCCGCAAGCAAAGGCTGGACTAGAGGGCCATCAGCCTGCGAAGTAGACCGAGAATCCGAGAATCAATGCGGAGAATCAATGGAATCAATGGGGTCAAAGACCTCAATTCCCATTTCCTTAGATTTATCCGCTGAAGAAAACAGACGCCTCGCTGTCACTCTCACCCCTGGCCAGCATTCAAGGGGAGGAAGTTCGCAGTGTACGCGCCGGAGGTGTTGGACAATGAAAGGTCAATGCGGCGGATCCGGCTTCTTGTTTCTTACGATGGCACCGACTTCGACGGCTGGCAGGTGCAGCCGGAGCGGATAACTGTGCAATCGGAGATGCAGCGGGTGTTCTCTGAAATTGAGGGCGCGGCGGTTCGGGTGGAGGCTTCAGGGCGGACGGATGCTGGTGTTCATGCGGTGGGGCAGGTGGCGGCGGTGACACTCGCGAATCCGATTCCTTGCGTGAACTTGCGGAAGGCGGCGAACCGGTTGCTGCCTCCGTCGATTCGCGTGATCGATGCCGTCGAGGTGGATGCGGAGTTTCATCCGCGGTTCCATGCGGTGGCGAAGACGTACGAGTATCGGATGTTGCGGGAGGAGACCTGCCCGCCGTTTCTGCGGAATTACGTTTGCCATTGGCCCCGGCCGTTAAACGAAGACGCGATGATTGCACTGGCGCCCGTGCTCGAGGGTGTGCACGATTTCACGGCGTTCGCGGCAACGGACTTGTCGGATGTGGATTCGCGGACGGGGTTGCCGAAGTCGAAAGTGCGCCGGATTTTCGCTTCGCGGATGTGGCGCGAGCAAGGGATGCTGCTGTATCGGGTGCGGGGTTCGGGATTTCTGAAGCACATGGTGCGGAACATTATGGGTGTGCTGATCGAGGTGGGAAAGGGCAACGTGGATGGGGCCGGGCTGCGCGCTCGGCTGCTGGCGGGCAGCGGGATTCCGGCGGGTCCGACGGCGGTGCCGCAGGGGTTGTTTCTGATGGGGGTTGAGTACCCCCACGGGGGAACAGGGCGGTTCAGAAGAACCGGCGTAACCCGTTAACCGATTACCACGTATACTCGGTAGCAAGGAGAACCGCACATGCTTCGTGTTGTTCTGACGGTTATTCTCGGGAGCTCCGCTGCGTTCGCGCAGAACGTGATTTCGGCGAAAGCTGGTCTGGTGAATTACCATGACGGCGATGTGCAAATCGGCGGCGAGCCGGTCGTGAGTAAGCCGAGCACGTTTACCAGCATCAAGGCGGGCCAGGAACTGCGCACGGGCGAAGGCCGCGTCGAAGTGCTGCTGACGCCGGGTGTGTTCCTGCGCATGGGCGAGAATAGCGCGTTCCGCATGATTTCCAATTCGCTGAGCGACCCGAAGATCGCGCTGATTGCCGGTTCGGCGCTGATCCAGGCGATGGACGTCGCGAAGGACACGCCGATCACGGTGGTGTATGGCGATCGTGCGGTTTTGCTGGCGAAGAGCGGGATTTATCGCTTTGACGTGACCTCGGAAGTTGCCAGCCTACGGGTGTACGAGGGCGACGCCAAGGTCGGCGACGTCGACGTGAAGCGGGGCAGGGAGATCGCGCTGAGCGGGAACGGCGAAACGAGAGAGATCGCGAAGTTCGATACGAAAGACACGGATGAACTGTATCGCTGGGCATCGCGGCGCGACCAGTACATTGCGATGGCGAATGTGTCGGCGGCGAAGTCGGCGGGATCGTTCGATAATTCCGGCACCTGCGGATCCTCGTTCGGAACCGGATACGGCAATGCGAGTTGGTTGCGCGGTGTGGGATTCGCTTCCGCGGGCAATACCGGAACCAACGGAACGTATTCGGGAAATCAGGGCGGATGGCGGTATAACCCTTGCTATGGCATGTACACGTATCTGCCAAGAAACGGGATCTACACGAGTCCGTTCGGGTGGAACTACTTTAGTCCGCGTCAAGTGGTTTACGTGTACAACCCTCGCCTGAACGGCGGTGGCCTGGGCGGCGGGAATTCCGGTTTTGTGGGACATGGCGGAACGCGGGGTGGCGGACTGCCGCCGATGTCGGCTCCGACTGGCCCGGGCGTTGGCTCCGCGCCGGGCAATGCGATTCCGGCAGGCGCTGCTCCGTCGACTCGGGCGGCTGCTCCGGGTGGACTCGGCGAGCCTCGCGGTTCGGCGCCTCGCGGTCCAAGGTAGAGAAATTTAGGCAGCCTTTGGGAGATCAAGCGCGACCTCGCGGTCGCGCTTTCGTTATTTAGTGCGTCCGCGAGCGCGTTCCGGGTCGATGTGTCCTTTGCTCTGAGCGACTTCAAAGCCGTGCCGCGAGGCAGGTGCCATTGCGCACGCCGTATACTCGAAGGAGAAGGAACCCTCACTGTTTTGTCCTCTCTTATTGAAGCCATCAACATCAAACGCAGAAGTGTGTTTGAACTCGACAACACGCCGTTCTACTGCCTCGAATCGGAATTAAGCTCGCCTACGGCCCGGGGTGGACAGACACTCGTCCGCGTGAAGGTACGCAATCTGCTCACCAGCGCGGTTTTTGAAAAGACCTTCAAAGCGGGCGACAAGTTCAAGGAACCCGATCTGCAGTCCGTTGCAGCGACGTATCTCTACAACGATGGCGAAGGCTTTCATTTTCTCGAAGATGTTAGTTGCGAGACGGTGACGCTGTCCGAGGACATGCTCGGCGGCGCGCTCGAGATGTTGCTTGAAGGCGCGACGATTCATCTCAACAAATACAACGGCAATCCGATCGGTCTCGAACTTCCGACCTTCGTTGAACTCACCGTCACCGACACCGAACCCGGCAGCAAAGGGGATTCCTCGAGCGGCAATGCGACGAAAATCGCCAAGCTCGAAACGGGTCTGGCGATACGGGTTCCGCTGTATGTCAAGTCGGGTGAGAAGGTGAAAGTGGCTACGGAGACTCGCGACTTCGCGGGCCGCGCGTAGGCAATTCGGCTGGGTAGTGGGTTGGAAGGATTGGGCTTGCGTTTAGGCTTAACTATAGTTAAACTTAACCTCGTAACCTCGATTTCATGCCCGCCACCTCTCTACCTGAAGTCTATTCCAGCGTGGGAACCAAGCAAGTTGGTTTCTGGCGCCGCTTCATGGCCTTTGCCGGACCCGCCTATCTCGTCAGCGTCGGCTACATGGACCCCGGCAATTGGGCGACCGACCTTGAAGGCGGAGCGCGATTCGGGTATCAGCTCCTCTGGGTTCTGGTGGTCTCGAACTTCATGGCGATTCTGCTGCAGACGCTGAGCGCGCGTTTGGGCATCGTTGCCGGGCGCGACCTGGCGCAGGCGTGCCGTGAATCGTATCCGCAGCGCGTAAATTATGCTCTGTGGGTTCTCTGCGAGATCGCGATTGCCGCATGCGACCTTGCCGAAGTGCTGGCCGCGGCGATCGCGCTGAACTTGCTGTTCAAGATTCCACTGATTACGGGCGTTGTCATTACAGCGGCCGACATCCTGCTTGTTCTGTGGTTTTCGCGTTACGGAATCCGCATGATTGAGGCGATCGTGCTCAGCCTGATCGCCGTGATCACGGGCTGCTTCTTGGTCGAACTGTGGTTCGCGCGGCCGGTGTTCGGTGAAGTTGTGGGCGGCCTTGTGCCGCGATTGACTGACCAGAGCCTCTACGTCGCGATCGGAATCCTGGGCGCGACGGTGATGCCGCACAACCTCTACCTGCATTCGGCCTTGGTGCAGACGCGGCGGTTTGGCTCAAGCGTCGCGGAGAAGCGCATGGCGTGCAAGTTCAACCTGATTGATTCGGTGGTCGCGTTGAACGGCGCGTTGCTTGTGAACGCGGCGATTCTCATTTTGGCCGCGGCAGTCTTCTTCAAGCGCCAAGTTATCGTGACGGAGATCCAGCAGGCGCATCTGTTGCTTTCTCCGCTGCTGGGGGCGGGAGCGGCCAGCGGTCTGTTTGCGATCGCGTTGCTGGCGAGCGGCCAATCGTCAACGTTGACCGGGACGATGGCGGGGCAGATCGTGATGGAAGGCTTTCTGGATCTTCGCATGCGCCCCTGGCTGCGGCGCCTGATCACGCGCCTGATCGCGATCATACCGGCGGTGCTGGTGATTCACTTTGCGGGCGAGCATGGAACGTACTCGCTGTTGATCCTGAGCCAGGTGATCCTGAGTCTGCAACTGCCGTTCGCCGTGATTCCGCTGGTCCGATTCACGAGCGACAAGCGGCGCATGGGCGAATTCGCGAACGCATCCTGGGTGAAGTTTCTTGCGTGGTCGTCGGCCATCTTGATCATCGGTTTGAACGCTCGCCTGGTGTGGACGACGCTGGTTGGGTGGCAGGAATCGGGCGGCACTTGGATCTGGTTCGTGATGGGTCCGGTGATCGCCGCACTCACGGGGTTGCTTGGCTGGGTTGCGTTCGGCGGATCCGACCGTGAGACCCAGGGTGCGAAAGCGACTCCCGGACTTGCTCACGAAGGCGTGGCCGACCTCGGCAAGCTAGTGGGCGCGGACCTGCCGGTGCCGGTGTACGCGCGGATCCTGGTTCCGCTCGACCACTCAGACCGCGATCGTATTGCGATTGCGCATGCGGCCGCGCTGGGCCGGGCGCACGGCGCAAAGCTGTTCCTGTTTCACGTTGAAGAAGGCGTTACGAGCGTGCTCTTTGGCGATCAGGCGTCGACGGCCGAAGTCGCCGAGGGCGAACGCTATTTCACCTCCATCGTGGAATCGCTGCGAGCCCAGGGCGTGGACTCAAGTTTAGTGGTGGTCCACGGGAAACCGCGACAGGAAATTGTCCGTTACGCTCGTCAGCTATCGCCTGACCTCGTGGTCATGGGGGCCCACGGGCACCGCGGGTTGAAGGACCTGATTTTCGGTGCCACGATTAACGCGGTCCGGCATGAAATCAAGGCTCCGGTGCTGGTTGTGGGCGAGTAGGGCGGTTTGACCACATTTTGCAACTGTGTCGATAGTAAACCGTTTGTATTTTTCGCTGCCAGCAAAATGTTCAATCGCTCCTGCCTGGTCAGATTCCGAGAGAATTCGCGATCCGTAGTATCCGCCTCAGCGAAGCTCGTAAAGCGATGGATTGTTCTACCGGAGACGGGATCGATCTGTACCCTACTGCCCACGCAGCATTCTATTTGACCGCCTCGGCATTCTAGAATGAAGCCTATGCCCTCTACTCGTCGCGGATTTCTGCAGACGGCTGCCGGAGCTACTCTGATCCCGCTGGCCGCGGAAGCGGCGCAGACTTCGCGTTCCGCCAATGACACGATCCAGATCGCGCTGATCGGCGCGGGCGGCATGGGCACGGGCGATGTCGAATCGTCTCTCAAGAACCCTGGCGTCCGGCTGGTGGCCGTGTCGGACATCTACGACGGACGGCTGATGCGGGCCAAGGAACGTTGGGGCGCCGATCTTTTTACGACCCGCGATTACCGTGAGATCCTTGCGCGAAACGATGTCGACGCTGTGATCGTTGCGACTCCGGATCACTGGCATTCTACGATCTCGATGGACGCGATGCAGGCCGGCAAGGATGTGTATGTCGAGAAGCCGATGGTGCAGCGCGTCGAAGATGGAATGCCTGTCGTCGATGCGGCGAAGGCCAATGGGCGCATTTTGCAGGTCGGTAGCCAGCGCGTCAGTTCAATTGTGTACCAGAAGGCGAAAGACTTGATCAACTCGGGGTCCATCGGCGAGGTCAACATGATCGAAGCGTGGACCGATCGGAACTCGGCGCAAGGCGCCTGGCAGTACTCGATCCCACCCGACGCCTCACCGGCGAACATCGACTGGCATCGCTTCCTGGGCCGCGCTCCGAAGACTGCCTTCGATCCCATACGCCTGTTTCGTTGGCGAAATTATCGTGATTACGGTACTGGCGTCGCAGGCGATCTGTTTGTGCATTTGCTGAGCGGCATGCATCTCATCATGGACACACCGGGGCCGCGGCGCGTCTTTTCTACCGGCGGACTTCGCTTCTGGGACGATGGCCGCGACGTGCCCGACGTGCAACTGGGGCTCTATGATTACGATGCGACAGGGAAGCATCCGGCGTTCACTCTCTCGCTTCGGGTCAATTTTGTTACCGGCGGAAAAGAGAGCTCCGGCTTCCGGTTTGTCGGCAGCGAAGGCTTCCTCGAACTCACGGCCAGCTCCGTTACGCTGCATCGAACGCCGCGCGAGGGGCAGCCCGGCATGACGATCGACACGTTTTCAGAAAGCATGCGAAAGCAGTCGGTCGCGCAGCACCGGCAGAAGTACCCGTTGCAAACGCCCACGGCGGATTCCCTGTGCCCGGCAAGCACGGAACTATTCCGGCCTCCGGCCGGCTACAGCGATCACGTGGATCATCACCGCAACTTCGTGCAGGCCGTTCGAACGCGTAAACCTGTTATTGAGGATGCCGCCTTCGGACTACGCGCCGCCGGTCCGGCGCTACTTTCGAATATCAGCTATTTTGAAGGGCGCACCTGCGAATGGGATCCGAGAAAGATGGTCCGAACATCGTAGCGGCCGAAAGGTAGAATGAACGATCACGAGAGCGGGGACGAACCTGAGCAGGCAGAAATGAAGACCGAACCTTTACTCATTGAACATCGCGACGTCGAGCCGAACCTCTGCGTCTTCTGTCTCAGCGGCAAGCTGATGCTGGGCATGGAAAGCGCGCAACTCGGCAGCATGGTCCCGGAGCGCATCGCCGCGGGCCGCAAGCACTTCATTTTTGACCTGAGCGGCGTCAGCCATATTGACTCCACCGGCATCGGGCGTTTTATCGACGCTTTCTCGAAAATCGGCAAAGTCGGCGGCCAGCTGCGGCTCGCCGGAGCCACGGGCGCCGTTCGCGAGGCGTTCCGTGTGACGCGGCTCGATACCGTTTTCAAGTTCTTCCCGGACGTCGAATCGGCGTGCCAGGGGCTGTCGTAGTCGATCCGGAACATCAACAGGAGGCCAACTATGCAAGCCAACGATAAACTTCAGATCGCTCTCATCGGCGCAGGCGGTATGGGATCGGGCGACGTCAACGACGCGCTGCTCGTGCCCGGCGTGAAACTTGTCGCGGTCTGCGATCTCTACGACGGCAGACTCGATCGCGCGAGGGAGCGCTGGGGAAAAGATATCGCCACAACGCGCGACTATCGCCAAGTGCTCGCGCGCAAGGATGTCGACGCGGTGATCATCGGCACATCCGACAACTGGCACTCGCGCATTTCGATCGACGCCATGGAAGCAGGCAAAGATGTCTACTGCGAGAAGCCCATGGTGCAGCACATTGACCAGGGCCACGAAGTAATCGCGTCGTGGAAGAAGACCGGCCGCATCTTCCAGGTGGGCAGCCAATACGCGAGTTCCATCGCGTATCTCAAGGCGCGCGATCTTCTCGCCCAAGGCGCGATCGGCAAAGTCAACATGGTCGAAGCGTGGCTCGATCGCAATTCGGCGATCGGCGCATGGCAATATTCGATTCCGCCGGACGCCTCGCCGCAGACCGTCGATTGGGATCGTTATCTCGGAGGCCTGCCGAAGCGCCCGTTTGATGCGCTGCAGTTCTTCCGTTGGCGAAATTATCGCGACTTCGGCACCGGCCTTGCGGGCGATCTCTATGTCCATTTGCTCACCGGACTTCATGTCGCGACCGGAGCCAAGGGGCCGTCACGTGTTTACGCGACCGGTGGCATCCGCTTCTGGAAAGACGGCCGCGATGTACCCGACGTGATGCTCGGTTTGATGGACTATCCCGAGTTCACGTTCAGTCTGCGAGTCAATTTTGCGAGCGGACAAGCGGGCGAGCAGTTTGGCGTCCGGTTCATCGGCAGCGAAGGTACGATGATGACAACGATGCGCGATGTCACGATATCGCGGCATCCGAGAGAAACAGAACCCGGTGTCTCGATCGGGACGTTCTCGCAGGCCATGCAGGAGCGCTACATGTCCGAGTACCGCCAGAAGTATCCCGTGCAAATCGCAACCGCGGACGCGATGCGCCCCGACCGCGACGAGCACTTTATCGCTCCGTCCAACCACGATCCGCATCGCGACCACATGCGTAACTTCATCACCGCCGTTCGCACGCGCAAGGCGCATTTTGAGGACGCGGAGTTCGGATTGCGGACTGCGGGTCCGGCGCTGCTGACGAATGCGAGCTATTACGAAGGCAAGCCAATCGGCTGGAATCCGGATACGTTGAAGCGCGCGTAAGGAGTTCTAACCCGTCTTGTGAGCCACGCAAACGATGCTTTATCCGCCCAGCGCCTTGCCCAAGCTGGCGCGGACGTCTATCAGGCGATCTTGCGGTCGATTTCGGACGAACGGGGCGTGCATTTACAAACCGCGATCGCCGCCGCCGGATATCTCGCGGGCACGGCGATTCTGAAGAGTTGCGGCCTCGACGTATCCACGCTGACGCCCGGTTCCGCAGTCTTCACGGATCGCGTCAACGAGATCGGCCCGGGCGTCGTGCAGGATGTGCTCAATCGCGTCTCGAGCGGAGTGCGGTCTGGTCCAATTGATCTCAACGCGCCGCTCGCTGAGCTCGTCCCGCCGAATCATCAACCGCTCAGATCATACGAAAACCTGCTGCCGCTGCTGTGGCCGCAGTGCCAGGCGATCCTCGACCGACATCAAGTTTCAATGGAACAGGCAGCGTTCGCGTGTTCTGCTGCGGTTGCGAAGTTGATCCTCGACGGACAGGCGCAGCTCTCGGTCGCGATTGGAAAGGCGATCGCCATCGAGGCCATGGTGAAGGCGTCGAAGACGGTGCCGTACTTGCAAGCAGGTTCCCCTGCCGCTGAAGCTGCTCGGCGTCGATGGGCGGCACCATTGGTTGTACGTCAATGAAATCCGCGAGTCGACCCTGAGAGTAGCAGGCTGATTTCAGCAGATGATCTTCGCCGCGCGAATCCCGATCTCAAGAATCTTCCGGGAGTCGACAACAGCAACAATCGTCTGATCGCGCCGGAAGCGCTCCGTCCGCTCGCTTCAAACGGGGATGATCTGTGGGCCGACTTCAGACGATTCGATTTCGCCTCGCGGCTTCGCGTTACGGCGCCGGATTATCAACGAGTGTTCACCGTGGATCCCGCATCGCTCAGGGCGACGCCGCTTGCAACCGTGGATCGCGCGCCGCGTAGGCTTGACGAGCGTCCGGAACACTACCTGATACCCGGCGCCGTTCTCGACCAAACGGAGTGGGTCGGTGTTCACTCCGCGTCGGAGGTCGCTCGCGACTTCGCGCCCGGCACCAGCATTTCCGGTCGCGCCGCTTTGCGGAAGACCAAAGAGGCCCGGCATCTGTATCGCGGACGCGTCGAGGCCGTTCCCAGCAGCCCGCGATTTCCTTTTCGCATCTCGTCGATCGAAAAGATTGCCGGCGATGACTACTTCAATGCAGCGCTCCTCGGCACCGGTACAGAGGGTTCGCCGATGGCGCTCACAGACCCCGGCGGGTTCTTGCTGGCGTACACTGCCGAGCCCGGTTTACAAGGGTCGCTCAAGGTCGCGCGTATCGATCGCGCGGGCAAGCGAGTTTGGAATGTCGATACCGGCATCGGCGTATTCGGCCTGCAGCAGATTCTGCCCGATACGAGGGCGGTGGCGTTCATAGGTCCGCCGCCGCAGCGCCCGGACGTGGTTCCGGAGTCGCAGTTGGTGGTCATCAACGTCCAGTCCGGCGCTGTCTCGACGACAAACTTGACGAAGCTGAAGCGCTGAACTACACTCCCAGGCGAGCGCGGATCATCGCGTAATACTCTTCCTGCGAAATCTTGCCGCGCGCCGCAAGGATCCCTTCGGCGTCGGCTCCGGCGATATATCTTAGCTTGTCGCCGCCATCGGTGGCTGCTTCGTAGATGACATCCGCGACGAGCTGCGAGGGCGACGCTTTTCGGCCGCCGCCGCGCCAGGCTGCGATGAACCTTGCCATCGCTTCGTCGTACACCGTCAGTCCGTCCTTCTTCAGCACGTCGAGAGAACGCGTCGCGAAGTCCGTCTCAATTGCACCGGGCTCGACGAGTTTCACGCGAATTCCGAAGGGATTCAGTTCGTAGTTCAGTGCTTCTGAAAAGCCTTCTACCGCCCACTTGGTGCCGTGATAGAGCGAATAAAACGGAAACGTCACTCGACCGCCGACGGACGAAATGTTGATGACGAGGCCTTTGCCGCGTTCGCGAAAATGCGGGAGGAACTTGCGGGTGACGAGAATCAAGCCAGTCACGTTGGTGTCAAACTGTCTGACGATCTGTTCGTCGCTGGCTGCCTCCACCGGACCGAAGGCACCGTAACCGGCGTTGTTCACCAGCACATCGATGTGTCCGAACGCGGCCAGAGCGGCATCGTACGACGACGCGATGGTCTCTTTCCTGGTGACGTCGAGAGCAACGGTCTTCAGCGTGTCCGAAACGAGGTCGGCGTGCTTGGACGGGTCGCGCATCGTCGCCACCACGTTCCAACCTTTATCCCGAAAATGCAGGGCCGTGAAGCGGCCGATTCCAGTGGACGCGCCGGTGATGAAGACGGTAGAGGGCATAGCGACCTACACGATATCAGAATTGTCGATGCTCTTAATTTCTCAAGGCCGCGATGACGTCGAAGCCGAACGAGGCATCTACCGACGGCAGGCCTTCGAACAGCAACAGCGTACTGGCCGGCGGCGCGTCTTTGCGAAGATACGAGAATCGTACCGCGCGAATCTGGTCGACGATCATTTGCGACAAAGGATAGCTGCTCATCATCACCACGTCGCGGTAGGCCGTCTTCTGGCCTTCGAGCGCCTTTCCCAACCGCTCGAAAGCAAGACGCGCGTCGGATTCCATCTCGCGGAATCCCATTTGCAGTCCGCTGAGCACGACGCGCTCCGTGGACACGCGGGCTACTTGTGAATAGTTGGCCGACTTCGTCGCTTCTTGCGGGTTGGCAAGCTCGACACCACCGGCAGCAGGCTTCGCGAGTTTGGCGACCGCTTCGCATTCACAGATTGGAGCCGCGGGCAACCGCTGCCGCTGCAATATCGCGGATTCCGCGCCGGGGAATGCTTGTCGAAGCCCGTTCGCCGCCTTTTGATAATCGTCGAGCGAACTGAGGTAGCACGTCGTGCGAAACACGGTGAGCCCTGCCGCGACCTTGGACAATCCGCCGATCGACGCCTCGACAGATGGCGCGGCGACACCAGAGATAAACGCAAGCCCTTCGGGGGCCATGACGCGTTTGTCTACCGCCGTGGATTCCACCACGACTTGCGCGCCTTCGAGCGGAAGCTGTCCCACTTGCACCGTGGTCAGCACCGGGAGCGCAAGCTTCTTCTCGGTAAATACTTCGCTCACAATCGTCTGCACGCGGCGCAAATCGCCAGTGCCCGCGACGAAGGCGCGCAGCTTCACAATCCGCGCGCCACCGTTCTGGTGCAGCAACGATTTGATTGCGTCGCGCGTCTGTGCCGAAAGCAATCCCTTCGCCGAAAGCGGAGAGACGTGAAAAGTAAGGTGCCGCGTTTCCGCCGTAATCGCGATCGGAGGATCGGCGAGCACAGGCAGCGACTCGGTGTACTCCGGATCGGTCTTCTTCAGCTTTTTCTTGCGGGCCTGCGGCCACGCAGGAAGAGCGAGTAGCAAACAAAGCAGGAAGGGGATAATGCGCCGCAAACCAAGATTCTAGCGCAGCGGCCGCCCCCGTCCGTGACGTTGGCGGCCGTGCACCCGATTGCGCTGTCGCTACTCTTTCCGTACCGTCGGGTAGGTGATCCCGAGTTGCTCCAGATACGTGTCGTACTTCGACGGATCGTAGTATTGCTTTGTCATCCGCGGCCGGTACTCGTCCATGATCTTCTTGTTCAGCCACAGCGGAGGCTGATCGTCAGGCCGCAGGAACGTTTTGTACTTCGTCGTCTTCGTCTGGACATTGTTGAAGTAGTCCCAGGCCGACTGCACAAGCTCTGGGTGCGTAAGAATGTCGAGTACGGTCAGAGCCTGCACCTTCGCCCCGGCCAGCACGCCTTTGTGCGCGAGCGGCGTCGCCATCGAGATCGCATTGGCCCAGTTGTGCCCCGGTCCCGCTTGAATGTTCGCCGGATAGCGAAGCGTCACGGTTGGCACCACCCACGAAACGTCGCCGATGTCGTCCGAACCGCCGCCCGTCGGCTGCACGCTTCCCGGGCCTTCGCCTTCCTCCGTCGCGACAACGGGAGGCCGCATTTCCCGGACCTTCGTCGCCAGGCCGCGCACGGGAACTTTCATTTCCTTCTGCACAGCTTTGGCGAGCGTCTGATCCGCCTCCGACCACGCCGGCAGGCCCACCCGCTTAATGTTCTCGTGCATGGTCTCGGCAATTGTCTTGTTGAAGTGGCCCGGCCAAGCCTCGCCAAGAAGGCGCGACGTGAATGTCGTATCCGTCATCAGTGCGGCGCCTTTCGCCATGTTGTCGGCAAGACGCCACAGATCCATAATATGGTCGTAATCGGCCTCGCGCAGGTAATACCAGACCGAAGCCGTTGGCGGAACCACGTTCGGCTGATCGCCTCCGTTCGTGATGACGTAGTGCGATCGCTGCGCAAGCCGCAGATGTTCGCGCTTGAAGTTCCACCCGATGTCCATGAGCTCGACCGCGTCGAGCGCGCTCTTGCCGCGCCACGGGGCGCCGGCCGCGTGTGCGCTCTCGCCCTTAAAAAGATACTCGACCGAAACAAGGCCATTTGAACTCAGGCTGCCTCCCCACGACACGCCGAAGTCCGCGGCGACGTGCGTGAAGAGCGCGACGTCCACGTCTTTAAACATGCCCGCGCGAATGAAGTAGGCCTTCGTTCCAACGAGTTCCTCCGCGACGCCGGGCCACACCCGCAGCGTGCCCTTCATGTTCTCGCGCTCCATAATCTTCTTCACCGCGATCGCCGCCGCGATGTTCAGCGGGACGCCGGAGTTATGCCCTTCGCCGTGGCCGGGCGCGCCTTCAAGCAGTGGATCGCGATAGCCAACGCCGGGTTTCTGCGAGGCCTGCGGAATGCCGTCGATATCGGACCCCAGCGAAATGACGGGCTTGCCCGACCCCCAGCTTGCTACCCATGCCGTGGGCATGCCCGCGTAGTTGCGCTCGATCTTGAAACCCTCCTTCTCGAGAATGGCCGTAAGGTATTTCGAAGTTTCGAACTCTTGAAATCCGAGCTCCGCGAAACTAAACACCGAATCGACCATCACCTGCACTTGCTTCTTCATCGAGTCGAGCTGGCCGACGAGGTCGGCCTTCATGGCCAACTCTTTCGGCGTCGATACCGGCGCCGCGGAAGGCGTCGCCTTTGCGGCCGGAGCATCTTGGGCCTGCGCGATCGCGATGGATGCAATCAGCACGAGAACGGAAATGGGGGTACGCATCGTTGAAATCTCCTTCGCATTCTCACACGGAATGCAGTGAGTCCTCGTTCATGGAGGATTTCAGATAGTAGAACTTACGCGGTGTTCTCCGCAAGCTGCTGGAGGTTGTACTGGATTACCGAACCAACTCGTGCCGGCCGTCCTGGACTCGAAGTAACTCCCGCGACCGTTGAGCAGGATAGCGCTCGCACCCCCTCCTCGGATACGGTCCTCGCCCAGGCAAAAGGCGGCGGAATCACGATGCTGAAATGGTGATCTAAAAAGGCTCGAGATCAAGATCCCCGACGTGGCCGTTCGCACACCAGCAACATTTGCAGTGGCCTTGCCGGTTGCTCCGCCGACAGGAGATGCGCCAGGCGCGGGCGTTCGTAGGATTATCGGATCGACTTCGTACCGGGCTGTCCCACCGACGGACCTTGGCACTGTGCGACCGCGACGCCTCTATGCTGAGAGGATTCTCGAGACAGGACGAAACGCGCCCGTGAAGCTGGTATTCATCTACGGCCTACCTGCCGTCGGCAAACTGACCGTCGCGCAGGAACTCGCGAAGCTCACCGGCTACAAGCTCTTCCACAACCATTTGGTTGTCGACCTGCTACTCTCAGTCTTCGAATTTGGCAGCGCGCCGTTCGTTGCGCTCCGCGACCAGATTTGGTTGTCTGTGTTTGACGAGGCGTGCCGCGCGGGAGTGGAAGGCCTGATCTTCACGTTCAATCCTGAGACGACCGTGCGCCCCGGCTTTGTCAGCGCGGCACTTGATACGGTCGCTCGCAGCGGAGGCGAAGTGAAGTTTGTTGAATTGGTTTGTCCGCTGCCTGAGTTGAAGCGCCGTCTCGACAGCCCTTCGCGATTGGAATATCACAAACTCAGTTCGCTGCCGGTGTTCGAAAAGCTGCTTGCCGACGGCATCTTCGATACTTCGCATATGCCGAAGCCGGCGCTAATTGTAGACACCAGCGTCTGCACCCCGGCGCAGGCTGCTGCACAGATTCGCGATGCCTTGAAGCTCACCAACTGAGCCCTTATGAAACGATCTCTGCTCGTTCTTATCCCCGCCGCGTTGTACGTCGTCGCCTGCTGCCTTCCGGCGATCGAATGGAAGAACAGCGCAAAGCCCAACGATGTGTCGATCGGCCTTCGGGCTCTGGCCCTTGGATGGGCGGGACTTTTTGCCGGAGTACTGGCGTGGTATGCGAATCCGCTGTGGCTCGCTGGCGTCGTCCTGACCGCGCTTCGCAAGCCCATGTGGGGCATCGTGCCCGGGCTGATCGCCATCACGATCGCCTGCACCGTCTTCAGAGACATCGGCCGCGAGCTTCCCGCCGACGAAGGCGACGTGGCGAAAATGACCATGATTCGTCTGCTGCCGGGCTGTTACGTTTGGCTTGCAAGCCTGGTCAGCCTGCCGATCGTTGGCCTGATCCAGAAGCTGCTAAAGCCCTAGCCGCTTGTCGATGTCTTCGGTGATCTTCGCCAACTGTTCCGGATTGCGCACCAGATTGCGAAGGCCGAAGCGGGCCCAGTTCTCGAAGAATACTTCCGCCGCTAGCAGCGACAACTGATACGCGGTTTGCGCGTGTTCCGGGCTCATGCGCGACCAATCCTGGCGGAGGTTCTCGAGCTTGGGCACAAGGTGCTGCGAGGCCATCGACGCCAGCGCCTTGCGCTGCGCGGGCGAGAGCGTATCGCCCGAAAGCTTTTGCGCCACGCCTTCGTGAAACCACGCCGGCCAGCGGCCCATGATCGAAAGGCAGGCGTGCGTGATCTCGTGCGCGAACACTTTGCGCATCTTCTCCGGCTGCGTACTGGGATCGAGTATTGGCACGCGGATGCGGCCGTCGAACTGGCCACCGCTCCATTCCGCGGCATCGGTGGCGCGGAAGTACGCGTCTTTCGATTGCACGATCGCGACGATGCGTTCATCCACCGGGCAACCGATCTGCCCCATCACACGCCCGAACTCGTCATCGAGAATACCAAGCATGCTCCGCGCCGATTCCGCCGGAAGCGCGCCGGGTTCGTAGCGCAAGACCACGCGCAGACCGTAGAGCTTCTCAAAGCTCTTGTCCGCCTGCACCTCTTTGTCCACCTTCTTATACAGGCGCTCAATGTCGGGATTCGGCTGCAGCTCGAGCGAACTCTGCCAGTACCCGAGCGCGCGGCGTGGATCGTCGGCGCGCCAGGCGGCGACTCCAGCGAGCACCAGCATCGCTGGGTCGCGAACCTGCTTCGCCCGCATTTCGGTTTCGAGTAGTTCCAACGCTTTCGCCGGTTGCGAGGCTTCGATCAGTTGCGCTGCCTGCTGCAGCTTCGCGCTCCCTTTGCCGGTGAGTCCGCCGGTGAGTCCGCCTGTGAGGCCCATGGACGCTGGGGACGGCTTGGCCGCTGACCGCACTGCTTCTGCTACGTCGAGCCACGCCGCGTCCTTCCGCAGTTTGTCGAACTCTTCGAGTCCATCCAGTTGATTGCCGCTAAGATAGCCTTCGACCACGCCCTCACCGTGAAGCGCGGAAACTTTGTAGCAGCCCTGTCCCGCCATCGCGAACTTCACCGCGACCGCCGTGCCTTGCGCCAGTTGCGCTACTTTGTCGGACTCGGAATCGCACCCGCTGCGCAGCGGTGCATTCGGCGCACGAACAGTGATCGCGACGAGAAAAATCGTGAGCAGCGTATACAACATCGCTGATCATTTAATCGGCGGAAGCGGCGCCCCCCGATAGAGGCCGCGGCTATCGTTGCGGGGTCGGCGGCGGACCAAAACCAGAAAGTTGAATCCTTAACTAGTCAATCCACATAGAACTAGTAGACAATCATGGCCGCTCGTGTTATCGTGCCGCTAGAGGAGTTCTTAAAGTAATGACAGCTCGACCCGTTCTTCTCGCCCTCTCCCTTTTCACGGCAAACGCCCTCGTGGCACAGCCGCCGGAGCGGATCGCCGGATTGTGGGATGCCACGGTGCGGGTCAACGATCTGGATATCCCATTTCGATTCAGCACCTCCGGAGACGGCGTGAATGTTTTGGGTTCGTTTTTCAATGGCGACGACCGCGTCTCATCAACGTCGGGATCCCTGGCCAACGGCCACCTCACCCTCCGTTTCGACCACTACGCCACCACGCTCGACGCTGTCCTCAAAGACGGCCAGCTCGAAGGTAAATACGGCCGCGGAGGCGCCAAGGGAACCTACGCGTTTCGCGCCAAGCGCTTCGCGCCCTCCTCGTTAAAAGCCGAAGACGTGCCCTCGATCGCCGGATATTGGGAGATTGCAGTGAACAGCGCCAAGGGCGAATCCGCATGGAGATTCCTTGTTCGGCAATCCGGTCCCGAGGCGTCGGCGACGATTCTACGCGTCGATGGTGACACAGGGTTGCTGTCGGGTTCCTATACGGATGGCAAGTTCGTGCTCAGCCACTTCTCCGGTGCGCGCCCGTCGTTGATCGAGGTGAGTCCGCAGCCGGATGGCACGCTCGCGATTTTGCAGAACGGGAAGAACGCCTATATCGCTGTACGCGCCGAGGTTGCGCGCGCGAAGGGCCTGCCGGAGCCTTCCGATCCCTCACGGCACACCAGCGTGCAGGATCCCACCGAGCCGCTGCGCTTCCAGTTTCCAAGCCTCGATGGCGCGATCGTTGCCAACACCGATGCGCGCTTCAAGGGGAAAGTCGTCGTTGTGAACGTCACGGGCAGTTGGTGCCCGAACTGCCACGACGAGGCTCCCTTCCTGGCGGCGCTGTATCGCAAGTATCGGCAGCAGGGGCTGGAAATCGTAGCGCTTTCGTTTGAAGAGGCGGAGCAGTTGGCGGATCCGGTGCGGCTGCGTGCGTTTGCGAAACAGTACGGCATCGAGTACACGGTGTTACTCGGCGGTGAACCAGGTGAGTGGAAGGACAAACTGCCGCAGGCGGTAAACCTCAACTCTTGGCCAACGACATTCTTCATCGGACGCGACGGTCTGGTCCGCGGAGCGCATGCGGGTTTTGCGGGTCCGGCGAGCGGTGCGGTGCACGACGAGACGAAGCGGGAGTTCGTCGCGACGATCGAAAAGCTGTTGGCAGAGAATCTGTCGACAAAGCGCTAACTGAGCTCTCAGACTTCGAACATCCACTTGCCGCCGACCATCGTGCGTTCGACTGGAATGTTGACTAGCTCTGATGGGTTCGTTTCGTGCGGATCGCGGCCAAGCACGACGAGATCGGCGAGCTTGCCTGCTTCGATCGAGCCCTTCCGCTTCTCATCGAACGATGCGTAAGCGCCGTGTAGTGTGGCGACGCGCAGGGCTTCGGCCAGCGTAATGCGCTGCTTCGGTCCCCAGACATTACCCTTAATATCGGTGCGCGTAGTGGCCGACTGCAGAAACATCATCGGCTCGAAGGGCCCAGGCACATAGTCGGACGACATGGTCGCCGGGATGCCGGCGTCGAGGAAACTGCGTAGCGCGAACATGCTGTTCAGCCGTTCCGCGCCGTATTCGGCCATCTTCTCGCCGTGATAGTAGACGTAGCTTGAGAACGGCGTCGGAATGACGCCTTGCGCTTTCATACGACGCACCAGATCGTCGTTGATCAACGTGCAGTGTTCGATCCGGAATCGCGGATCGCGGCGCGGCGTCTCCTTCTGCAAACGCGCATAGACCTTCAACACGATGTCGATGGCGACGTCGCCGTTGGCGTGCGTGCCCAGATGCCAGCCAGCGGCATGCGCTTCGCGCGCCCGCTCGAACAACTCGTCCTCGGTGAGAACGAGAATGCCGTAATCGTTCGGACGCCCATTGTACGGCTGCGACATGCGCGCCGTGCGTTCGGAAATGGAGCCATCGCAGACCATCTTCATTCCGCCCACGCGAACCCACTCATTTCCGAGCCCGGAGCGCACTCCGGCGGCTAGCATGCGCTTGATGTGCGGCTGGCTGATGAAGCCGTACACGCGGACGCTCAGTTCGCCGGTTTCGTAGGCATCCTGGTAGGCTGTGAGGTCCTCGGGCTGGCCTGCTGGGTCGCTGACCGAGGTGACTCCGGCGCGGGCGATCATCTTCGTCATGATCTTGACGCCTTCACGGCGGTCGGCGCGCGTCGCGGTGTTGCGCATCTTCGCCTGGAACGGGCCCGTCCCGGTTTCCATCACACGGCCTGTCAACTTGCCGTCCGCTCCGCGTTCAAACTTGCCTCCTTTCGGATCGGGCGTCTTGTCGTTGACGTCGGCGGCGGAGAGCGCCCGCGTGTTCACCCAAGCGGTGTGACCTCCGCGGTGCATAATGAACACCGGGTTGTTCGGAGCAGCGGCGTCGAGATCGGCGACGCGCAGCGGACGGCCTTCTGCCGTCTTCGTGTCGTCGTACTTGAAGCCCTGGATCCATTCGCCGGGCCGCGTCTTGGCGGCGCGCTCACGAATCGCCGCCTGAATCGCAGAGATGGTGCGCAGATCGCAATCGACATTTCTTACGTGATCGAGCCCTGAAGAGGCGGTGTGCAGATGGGCATCGATGAAGCCTGGGAATACAGTGCGTCCGCCGAGGTCGATCTTCTTTGCCGACGCGGAGCTCAAATTGTCGATCTCCGCATTGGTGCCGACGGCGAGGAATCGCCCGCCTGAGAGCGCTACGGCTTCGGCGCGTGGATTCGCGGGATCCATCGTATGGATACGACCGTTGCGAAGAATGACGTCAGGCTTCGTCGTGGACGCGGCACCGAGAATGGCTGCGGAGCCAAGCATCCCCGCGAATTGGCGGCGTGTTGATTTCATGAGTATCTCGCTCTGTGGATCAAAATCGAGACGTGATGATAGCATTTCTCGCCCGAAGTGTTTCAAGAGACACCAGCGTGCCTCGGCCAACGCGATTGGCTATCCTTAGAACTCAGCACCATGCCGCAAACTCAATCCCTCCACGCGCCCGTTTCCGAAGCAGTCACCGCAGACATTCGCGTCGAAGTGATCGCGCAATACTCGAAGGAGAATTCGCGGCCGCACGAAGACACCTGGGTCTTCCAATACACCGTGCGCATCACGAATCAGGGTCTCGATACGGTGCAACTCCTGAGTCGCCACTGGATCATCACCGACGCGCTCGACCGCATGCGTGAAGTAAAGGGTCCGGGCGTCATCGGCGAAACGCCTACGCTGAAGCCGGGCGAGTCGTTCAAGTATTCCTCGTGGTGCCCCTTGCAAACCGCCACCGGCTTCATGAGTGGAACGTATCAGATGGTGGGCACGGGCGGAAAGCAGTTCGACGTTGAGATCGCGCCGTTCGGTTTAAAGGCTCCCTATACCGTTCACTAAATTTCGATTGGGAGCACGTCAACCTCTTGCCGCAGTCGGCCGTCATCCTCAATTGCTGGGTTTCCGCGCGGCGTTGTCGCGATGTCGGCAAACACATAATGCGAAGCGTTTTTGGCTGGACGGTCGCGTTTGCGCTTCCGCTGTTCGCGCAGGCTCCGCGCCCCGTAGTTGATACGATGACCACGGCCACCGCGTTTGGCGGCTACGCAAGTGTAGCCTCGCCTGGTTCGTACGTCGAGATCAAAGGCTCGAACCTCGCCGGTAGAACGCGCGAATGGGCAACGCCCGACTTCGTCGGCACCGCCGCGCCAACAACGCTCGACGGAGTGACGGTGACGGTCGCGGGCGTCGCGGCCTTCATCAGCTACATCAGTCCTTCGCAGATCAACATTCAAGTGCCGGATGTCGCTGCCGGACCCGCCGCCGTCGTTGTGATGTACCAGAATCAGGCCAGCGCCCCGGCCATGCTCACCGTAAACGCCTTGGAGCCAGGTCTGCTTGCGCCGCTCAGCTTCCAGATCGGCGGCAAGCAGTACGCAGTCGCCTACCACGCAGCCACCGGTGCCTTCGGCTGCTACTGCATCCACCCAACGCGGCCTCGCTGCTTTCAACTCCGTCGGCTGCGTCCTCTGCCACTCCCAGACGTTGATGACCGAGAAGTCGTCGATTACTGGAATGACGAACGTCGCGGTGAACCTTTTCTCCGATCTCGCCGTGCACGACATGGGCGTCGGCCTCGCCGATGGCGTGTCGCAAGGTACCGCCGGACTGCAAGAATTCCGCAGCGCGCCGCTCTGGGGCGTCGGCCAGCGGATCTTCTTCCTGCATGACGGTAGAACCAATAATCTGCTCACCGCCATTCAATCCCATTCGAGCAGCGGGTCTGAAGCCAACGCCGTAATCGCGTCCTTCGACGCGCTGTCCGCGGCTACGAAGCAGGATCTCCTCAATCCCCTGCGATCGCTGTAAACGGCTGTCCTCACGAAGCCGGGTCGTCGCGCGAACCTACATTTAGGTTCGAATGGCGATCCGGCTTTGACACAACTGAAACCGATTCGCAACAGGGCCGCGTCAAGTGAGACAATCACCTAGAAGGTGCCGCCCCTTTTTGAGACGCCAACCAAGAGTCGCGTTCTGTACCGATACGTTTGACGAGATCAATGGCGTCGCGACGATCAGTCGGCAATACGAGGCTTACGCGCGCCGCAATCGGCTTCCCTTTCTGCTGGTTCGGCCCGGTCCCGCGTGCTGGACATTTCGCGAAGGGTCCACCACCATCGTCGAGATTGCGCGCAGCCGCTGCTGCCTGCCGCTCGATATGGGGCTTCGTTTTGATCTGCTGATTTCGCGCCACTACAACTGGCTGCGGCAACAGTTAACTCAGTTCGCGCCGGATATCGTCCACATCACAGGGCCCGGCGACATTGGCATGCTCGCCACTGCGATCTCGCACCGCATGCGCGTGCCGAAGGTTCCCCTGGTCGCATCCTGGCACACGAACGTCCATCAGTACGCGCGCCTTCGCTGTCTGCCGTTGTTGCGATTGCTGCCCGAGTCGCTCGCGCGAAGCGTGGGGAATACTGTCGAACGCGGCGCACTGCGAGCGGCCGGTTTGTTTTATCGAACCGCCCGAATCACCATGGCGCCCAACGCCGACATTCTTGGAGAAGTCACGCAGCGGACGCGCCGCCCGGGCTATATCATGCCGCACGGCGTCGATACCGATCGCTTCAAGCCGTCCCCGTTTCGCGAGGCAAAGCCCATCACGATCGGCTACGTGGGCCGATTATCGCCCGAAAAAAACGTCCGCTTTCTTGCCGACGTGGCGCGCCAACTTCCGGTTGGGCAGGTCCGCTTTCTCATCGTGGGCGACGGCAGTGAGCGCGCGTGGCTCGAATCGCATCTTCCAAAACAGCACTCGCGTTTTACCGGCGTGTTGCGCGGCGCGGAACTCGCGCGCGCGTATTCGGACATGGATTTGTTCCTGTTTCCCAGCCAATCCGATACGTTCGGCTTGGTGGTCTTGGAAGCGATGTCGTCCGGCCTGCCCGTTGTTTCGTTCCGGCTCAGCGGACCGAAATCCGCCGTCGACGATGGGCACACCGGGTTCACGGCGCCGACGCCAGGCGAGTTCGTGGAACGTGTCGAAGAACTCGTGGCCAACACCGCGTTGCGACGGCAGTTCCGCGAAGCGGGCCGCGCCGCCGCCCTCGGGTTCGCCTGGGACCCGGTGTTCGAGGCCATGTACCAGGCCTATGAAACCCTACTGCCCGAGCCGGTCGAGAGCGTCGTCGCGACCGGCCCGGCCCTTGTCTCCTAAGTAACAGCCCCGTAGGTAACGGCCCGGACAACCAGTGCCACGCTTCGTTGCTTGTGGTCTCGAGGTTACCCGCGCACTCTTCCCGGCTAGTTCTCCGACCGCGTGATTCGGATCGAAAACAAGCCCCGCCGTAACCGGCGGGGCTACATCCCCGGGCTCTAGCCCGGGGATGTTTTGTGCCGGTCAGAGCACTCGCTATTGCTTCTTGTTGATCAGCGCCTGAATCTCCGCCGGCACATCGAACTGCGTTGCCGGCAGTTCCGGATTCAGCTTGATCTCTTCCATCACCGTCTCGATCACCTGCGGACCCATGTTCTGTCGCATCTTGAAGGGAACCTTCAAGCCGCCCACATCCCGATAGTCGAGGTAGCGCGACTCCATCGGAATCTCGCCCATCGCCGAAACCATCGTCATCGCCGTCTTCACCAATAGGCCCGATTCCTTGTCGAACCACAGCGTCTCTTTCTTCGTTGCCTTCGGCGGCAGAGACGTCAGGCGCCAGCAGGCTTTGCCGTCGAGCGTGTCTTCGGCGTCCACCGTCACTTCGCCGTAGGTCTCGCGCCACCGCACCGCCGAATCGATCCGCGAGCCGCGCAACATTTGGTCTCGCTCCTGTCCGTCGAGCACACGCGGCCCCTGCATGGCGGAGTTTTGCCATGCGATGCCGCCGCCGGCCGCCGAGTGAATCTTGCCGATGCCAGCCAACTCCATCACGCTGTCGGTCTTGTCGGGCCGCGCGTTGATGATGATCATCGTGCCCTTCAGTCCTTGGCCGACGATCTCGACCGTGCCCTTGCTCGACATCGTCTTCACTTTTTCGTAGCCAGCCTTACCGCCCGTAGCCTCGACATACTTGTTGAATACGGCCTCCGCGGTCGGCAGTTCGGCCGCAGCCAAGACCCCGGCGGAAGCAAGAATGCAGACAAGAGAATACTTGAACATACTTTGTAGCTCCTTGATTAGCATCTTACATGGGGATTGTATTTGTGCGGAACATATCTATTTTCTGGCCGCATCGAGCACGCCCAGCGGCTGCTGTTCATTGATGAACTACGCCGCGACCCCCGACGTAAGCCCTATCAAAGGATCCGCCAAACGCCAATCGCGAGAACCCAGGTTTCAACCTGTGGGGATGCGCCGAACCCCATTCCCAAAACCCGGTGGGCAACCCCGGGATGCTCCGCCGCGGTAGAACTGATTCCGGATGTGCACCAACCTATGGCCGCGCGCGCTTCCACCAGAAGTGCCACGCTGTCGCCAACAGGCCGATGGGCAACGGCATCATCGCGTAATTGATCAGCACCGGATGCACAATCAGCCCTGCCAAGCCGGTCACTGCAATCAGCAGATAGAGTCCGCCGAGCACTCTCGGCAACCACCCGCGCTCGGCGAAGTAGATCTTCGTGAGAACGCCGATCGCGAGAAACGCCGCTGCCCATTTCGCAAGGCTTTCGTACCGCATCGTGTCGATCATCGACTGCGTCGTCAGGCTCAACGGCGCGGCGCAGATGCGCAGGATCTGGATGTTCTCGGCGATGTCGAACAGCGGTGCCGCAATGGCAAACACCAGTGCGACGTTTCCCCAGCGCGCGTCCAGCTTGCGCAGCCGCAGCGCCAGGAACACAAACGTCAAGCCGTATCCAGTGAGAAACGCGAAATCCTGCAGCGTCTTCAAACGCATCGTTACGCGGTCGGCGCTCGGCTTTGGACCAAGCACCATGTCGATCTCATCCACGCTGTTCGCGAGTTCGAGCGCCAGGATCGGATTGCCTAGGCCCCGCGGAATCGTCACGCTGTTGGTAAATGCCGGCGGCCCGATCATCACGCCAATGACGACCACTTGAAACAGCGCGAGCAGAGCGATGCGGCGGTTCGTAATCATGACGGGTTACTGCAAAAGCTTCGCGGCGTCCTGGGCGAAGTAGGTGAGGATAAAGTCGGCCCCGGCGCGGCGGATCGAGGTTAGGGTTTCGAGGATCACGCGGTCAAGGTCGATCCAACCATTGCGGGCGGCGGCTACGACCATGCTGAATTCGCCCGACACTTGATAGGCGCCGATGGGCACCGGGAAGCGCTCGCGGGCCTGCCAGATAAGGTCGAGATAAGCCAGCGCCGGCTTCACCATCAGCATGTCGGCGCCTTCTTCAAGATCGAGCTCCATCTCGTGCATCGCTTCGCGCCGGTTGGCGGGGTCCATCTGATAGCTGCGGCGGTCGCCGAACTGCGGCGTCGATTCCGCCGCCTCGCGGAACGGCCCGTAGAACGCGCTCGCGAACTTCGCGGCGTAGCTAAGGATCGGCGTGTTTGAGTAACCTTCAAAATCGAGCGCCTTGCGGATCGCGGCGACGCGCCCGTCCATCATATCGGACGGCGCGACGATGTCGGCTCCGGCGCGGGCGTGCGACACGGCGGATCTCGCCAGCCATTCGAGCGTCGTGTCGTTTTCGACGTCGGCATTGTCGCCCGTGCCGATCACTTTCCCGCAGTGCCCGTGGCTCGTGTACTCGCAGTTGCAGACGTCGGTCATCACCACAAGCTTGGTGTTGGCTTGCTTCAACGCGCGGACCGCTTGCTGCACGATGCCGTTGTCATCGTAGGCACCCGAAGCAATCTCGTCTTTCGCCTCTGGAATGCCGAAAAGAATGATCGATCCGACGCCCAGCGATTCGGTCGCTGCACATTCTTTGAGCATCTCGTCGATCGAGAGCTGGTAGTTGCCCGGCATCGACGAAATCTCTTTGCGGATGCCTTCGCCCGGTACGACGAACAGCGGAAGGCAGAACTGCGACGGCTCCAGATGCGTCTCGCGCACGAGGCTGCGCATTTGGGCCGAGACTCTTAGGCGTCGTTTGCGGTGAATTGGAAAAGCCATGACCTCTCTCATTCTTGCAGAGAGTAGGCCATGGCCTCTTGGGGGACGGCCGTTTTAAGAGGCGGCCGGGAGGGAAGGGTCCTAGGCGGGTTGACTGGCAGGTTCTGGCAGGGTTGTAACAGGTAACACGAAAATCATTCCCGTTGGCGGATCTCTCACCTCGCGGTCCGCGCGCCGGAGGGCCGCTTGAATCTCGGCGATCACCGCCATCAGATCGTCCGCTGGCGCATGCATCCGGTGGATTACGGGGTCGTAGGCCATTTCGCGAAGCTGTTGCTCCGCGCGCCCCTTGGGTTCGAGCATCGCCAGCAGCCGCGGCTTTCTCGCGAGAATCGCCGCCATCGTCTCGCCGGCGTCTTCTTGGTTTGGGAGCAGGAGAACACTGACGCCGGCGGCAATACCGGACGGGTTTTGCGAGCCAGTTGCCGTGAAACCGAGGGCAATGGCCGCTGTCACAAATGGTTCGGCCTCGACACCCGAGCCGAAGATCACCAGCGGTTTCGGCCCGCCTGCCCATTCGATCCAAACTTCGCAGTCACCGAGGAAGACGAGGCGGCTCTTGCGCTCCGAGAGCGAGACGCGCGCGACGCGCAGCAGCTCGCGTTCAAGCGGCGTGCCGAGCATGTTGCCGCTGGTGCCTTCGGCGGTTACGAACAGGCGGTCGCCAGGGCGAATCCGGGCGCAATCGCCGGTGTCGATAATGGTCGCGACCACCGCCTCTCGCGACTCGCGCTGGCATCGGTCCAGAAACTCGATCGAGGCGGTCGCCCCGGGCGTCGTCAGAGCTTCCATCCACACGCGGACGCGCCCGTCGAAGTCGATGCCGAAGGCCTCGACGGCCTCGGCACCAGAAGTCATGTCGAACTCACGGACCATGGCAGTATACGCGGGGCCTGCCGAGGCGCCGAGCAAGACGCGGGAACCGGCTCCGCGTTCGACCGAGCCGCGCGAGTCAATGACCGTTGCTAGAATGGCCCCGGGGTCGCCGGCCCGCCACGCGTCGAGGATCGAATCGAACTCCGTCGCCGCGTCGCGGTGGATGCCGTTAAGGGATTGCTGCATATCGTCGTACATAGATGGGTTAGAGCCTTTCCCGAACGTCTGTAGAGAAGTGGAGTAGTGAACTATCCAGCATGTGGACTAGATCGTCCCCCACTACTCAGGCAGGAAGGGTACTGAGACGATTTCTTTTCGGCGTAGGGGAAAGAGCGGATCTCTGCGTAGAGCTTAGTGTCGGTCGGTTACGAATCGCAGGCCACATGAGGCTCCCGCGCCCAGCAAAAGCAGGTGATCAATAATCCGACTTTTTGAATAGGTTGCAATCGCAACAAAGACGGCAGTTATGCGATGTCTCATGTTGTTGCTACTGGCCTTCGGGTTCGTCCGTTGGCTCGCGCTGTTCCTCTACCGGTTCGAGCGGTTCCGGCTGGTAGCGGAATAGCGCGGAGCTGGGTGCCTACCGTGCCACGGGAAACCGCGTATCGATTGGCTTCGCCGGATCGGCGGTGATGTTCAGAACAGCGCAGTGATGGTAGTAATACCCGCCGGGCTTGTTATAGCCGTGCTCGGCCATGAACTCGACGATCTGCAGCGTGCATTTTGGGCAGCTGATATTCGGCAGGACGATGTCGGTTTCAAACGGCTCGGCGGAGCGGGACGTGTGCGGCCACAAGCCATCGGCGAGCACCGGCGCATGGGGAGACGGATCGATCTTCGCGGATACGCTCCACGGCCCGCGCTCGGTATCGCGCGTCGCGACGGGCGGGTCGTCCGGCAACTCGCTCCAGGAATTTACAGCGAGCGCAATGCGGTAATGGCCGGGATGGTAGACGGTCTCTTGCAGCTTGATGTGGAGCTTCTCTCCGCCTTTCGCGCGCGTGACTTCGTTACTTAGGGTCACGCTGCCTTCGGTGCCGCCGCACGGTGCCTCTTTTTGCGGATTTCCGGCGGAATTCTCAACAACCCACGACTTCGGTTCGAGAAGCTTGAAATGCCCTTGCAGGGCCAACGCCGCTGCGGTCAGAGTCAGACACACACCAACAATCTGTTTCATGTGAGAACCTCGCGTCGCACCGGGCGAATCCCCGCCCAAGCTTCACGAAGTATACAAGAAACCGTCGGTTGTCAAGCCGCGCGTCCACGGCGAGCACCGAACCGCCCGGCTCACGACAACGAATGAAAAGCCAGTAGGTCGGACCGCCAGGTCCGACCTACTGAAGAAGCGCAGCCCACAGAAGAAGCGCAGCCCACTGACGAAGTGCCCCAAGGAACCACGAACGAAGTGAGTGGATCTGCCCAAACGAAGTGCCCCAAGGAACCACGAACGAAGTGAGTGGATCTGCCCAAATTCCCTCACAAGCGAGCCAGAATAGACCTTGGCGGCGCCAAAACGAGGAAAGCGAAAGCCCTCGTTTCGAGACCCGCACGGAGCGACCCCGAAGCGGTCGCGAAGTAAGCGCCGTACGCCCAACCCTGATTTCCACGAGCGGACATCATCCACTCCTCGATCTGCCCCGCTTCAAACTAACTCCACAACTCGTTGATCGGACCGTAGAGATCATTCTCGGAAACGGGTACATATTCGAAGCCGCGCTCGAATGGATTGTCATTAATTGTCATTGCGGATCATAGGGCGCTGCCGTGCGCAGGGAGCCGTCGATTTGCTGCAAGCCGCGCATACAGCGTTTCAAAACGCGGCTGGCCGAACGCGTTCGTCGTAGCTGGAACGCCGATCTCCCGGTCGGCAAGCCCTCGCCTCCAACCGGCGGAAGTGCGATCAACGCCGCCACGCTTACCGCCTTCGTTATCGGAAACACGATCAAGTAGCGCGAGCTACTTTTTCTTCTGTCGCCCATAGCCATCGCGATACTCCAAGTGGCACGCGATGCAAGAATCGTTGAGCGCTTCCGTCACCGCGCGGACGCCCTCGATGTCTTTGGCCTTCGCCGCCTTGAACGCCGCCCCGCCGGCATCGATCATCATCTTGTTCGCCTTCGTCCAGTTGCCCTTCTCTTTCACGCGCCCCGGCATCAGCAAAAGATTGCCCGATTCCGCCAGAATCAGCGCCTGATTTGCCAACTGGTTCCACTCCGCGTCCGTCGACGGAGCCTTTCTGTCGACGTAGAAGATCGCATCCGAAGCGGGATAAATGATATTCACCATCAACTGGCTCATGTTCCCAATCGGCTGATATTCCGGAGACTGAGCCATCGCGGCGCTCGCCAACAACACCAACCCAACTCTGCGCATGGGAAGAAGCGTATCACGCCCGCTTTCTGGTTTGCTGGCGTAGCTGGGCTCAAATCCCCCGGAATCACAGGTCCGCTCCCTGACGGTCGCGGTTCGGTGCTGTCAGCGCAGGAGATGTGGCGCAGGAGATGTGGCGCAGGAGATGTGGCGCAGGAGATGTGGCGCAGGAGATGTGGCGCAGGAGATGTGGCGCAGGAGA
>JAYVTO010000190.1:0-4445 GCA_043788745.1 Acidobacteriaceae bacterium | reverse complement strand
GTTCTTCGGGGGGGGGGGTGGTTGTGGTTCGGTCCGACCATTACTTCAGGACCCGCAGCAAGTAATTCAGAATCACCTGGACCTCAGCATCCGACGCTCGCGCGCCGCGCTCCAGCATGCTCTGAATCGTTGAACTCCAGTCCGCGGCGCCCATGCGTTGGCTCGTTACCACTTCGAGCGAATGACAGGTGGACCCGCAGGATTTCTCCACCAGCTTTTTTCCCTCGCCGGGCGGCAGGACGATTGGTGCGTACCTGCCTACTTGCGGAAGGCCTTTGCGCGCAGCCGCGGCTGCCGCGACGGCCTTCGAAACCGATACTGGCAGAGCTTTCAACGGTACGTCGGGCAACGCGAAGGCGACCAGGCTATTGCTCAGCGAACATCCAAAGAATGCGCCCCCGCCTGCTGCCATCATGACGACGTACTGACGGCCGTCGCGCCCGAGGAACGTCATGGGATTGGTATGGCCGCTGGCTTCGAGCTTCACTTCCCACAGCAGCTTGCCCGACTCTGAATCGTAGGCGCGCAGGCGCTGATCGTTGGCCGCGCCGATAAACACAAGGCCACCGGCGGTGGCAATGCTGCCGCCGAGATTCAGAGCCCCGGTGTCGCGGACGCCGATGGCCTCGAGCGTTTCGATGCGGCCCAGCGGGCGGACTTCGCCACTTGACATCACCGGAGCCGAGATCGACGGCAATCATCTCGCCGAACGGCGGCTTCTGGCACGGCACGCGCGTATCGCGATTCCAGAATCGCGCGTACGCGCCCTGCGAGGACATGCGGATGTAGTCGTCGCCGCTTTTCTCCATGCGCGCCCACATGCCCAGGTTCATGACGTTCGCAAAGAGCAGACCGCGCTCGGGATCGACCGAAACGCCGCCCCAGTTGCCTCCGCCGATTGTGCCCGGAAACATGACAAGATTTGATTCGAGCGGCGGAGGCGTGTACGGCATACCAGGCTTCAACTGATTCGTTTCGACGAGGTCGCGGCAGAACTTTGCGTGCTCCGGCGACAGGTCGTAGATCTCATCCACGCGGAACGTGTTTCGGGCGAGCGGCGGAGGCTTCAGCGGAAATGGCTGCGTCTTCGAAGTTACTTCGCCCGGCACGGTCGATTGCGGCACCGCGCGCTCCTCCATGCCGTAGATAGGCGCGCCGGTAACGCGGTCGAACACGAAGAGCAAACCCATCTTCGTGATCTGTGCGACGGCCGGGATCACTTTGCCGTTGCGCTTCAGATCGAATAACGCAGGCGGAGCCGCGAGATCGTAATCCCATAGATCGTGATGCACCAGTTGCTGATGCCACAGTTTCTTGCCGGTTCGCGCATCGAGCGCCACCAGCGTATTGCCATAGAGGTTGTCGCCGACGCGATCCTTGCCATAGAAATCGGAAGTCGGGCAACCGAGCGGCGCGTAGACGATTCCGCGCTTCACGTCGATGGTGAAGAAGCCCCAGACGTTGGTGCCGGAGCGATTCTTCCAAGCGCCTGCAGGCCAGGTGTCCGCGCCTTCTTCGCCCGGATGCGGAGCTGTATGGAAGGTCCACAACAGCTTTCCGGTGCTTGCATCCCAGCCTCGGATATCGCCGTACGCGCCAGCCGACGGCACGTTCTCGCCATTACTGCCGCCGGTGATGACGACATCGCCGAACACTGCCGGAGGAGACTTCAACACGAAGCGCGCGTCGGCGAGATCTCCGAGAACGCCTTTCTTGAGATCGATACGGCCCTCCTTGCCAAACCCCGGAGCCGCCTTGCCGTTCGTCATATCGATCGCGACCAAGTATTGCCCGCTGCCGGAGAAGAGGCGCGGATGCAATCCGCCCGAGCCCGGCCAATACGCCGCTCCACGCAATGCCACTTGCGGCGCGTCGAACTTCCACAGCAGTTCGCCCGTTTCGGGCACCAGCGCGTAGACTCCATCGGGGGCTGTCGCGTACAGGATGCCGTCGATGACAAGCGGAACCGCTTCCGACCCCGGCTTGCCAGTGCGAAACGTCCACGCGGGCTTCAGGCGCGCGACGTTCGATGCGTTGATCTGCGTGAGTGGCGAATAGCGCATCGCGCCTGGATCGTTGCCGTAGGAAGGCCACTCCGTTTGGGCGTGGCCGCATGCGGTGAGAATGAGGAAGTTTAGAAAGCGAATCACGGATCTACTGTATCCGATGAACGAAAGAACCGCGCAAGTCGGGGCGTGCCCGCACCCATGCGACCCTGGAACTGCCGTGACCTTCTCCCCGACTTTGCTTGCCGACCTCGAAAGCCTCCTGCGCTGGCGACGAGACGTCCGTCACTTTCGCCCTGACCCCGTCGACAGCGAACTCATACACCGCCTCCTGGACCTCGCAATGCTTGCGCCCTCCGTCGGATTCTCCCAACCCTGGCGCTGGGTGTTGGTCAACGACGCCCAACGCCGAACGGCCATCTCAGAAAACTTCGACACCGCCAACCGCGACGCTGCCAAGGAATACGACACCGCGAAAGCCGTCCAATACAACGAACTGAAGCTAGCCGGTCTCCGCGAAGCCCCCGTTCACCTCGCAGTCTTCGCCGACACCGCCGCGCCCACCGGGCAAGGCCTCGGCCGCCAAACCATGCCCGACACTCTGGTCTGGTCCGTCGTCATGGCCATCCATGCCCTGTGGCTCGCCGCTCGCGCGGCCGGACTCGGCCTCGGCTGGGTCTCTATTCTCAACCCCGCCGCGATCCACCAAACGCTCGACGTCCCAGCCGATTGGACCTTCGTCGCTTACCTCTGCCTCGGTTGGCCATCCCACGAAGACGATGCGCCTCTGCTTGAACGCGTCCACTGGGAAGAGCGCCTGCCCCGCGGCTCTGCCGTCATGTTGCGATAACGACCATGCGATAAACTGGCTCCACCTGCCAGCGAGCAACCATGACTACGCCCATCCACTTCGCCAGCCTCCTCGAAGTCGCTGACCTCATCAAGACCCGCCAACTCTCGCCCGTCGAACTCACCAACACGATGCTGGAGCGCATTCAGGCCGTCGATGTCACGCTGCATAGTTACGTTACCGTGATGGCGGATCACGCGCGCGCCGCGGCAGTTCGGGCTGAGAATGAGATCGGCGTGGGCCACTATCGCGGGCCTCTGCACGGGATCCCCCTTGCGATTAAGGATCTGGTTTACACCAAGGGGGTCCGCACGATGGGTGGCTGCGGAGCGCTCGCGGATTTCGTTCCATCCTTCGACGCCACCGTCCTGACGAATCTCGAAAACGCCGGTGCCGTTCTGCTCGGCAAGCTCAACCTTACGGAAGGCGCCATGGTGGGCTACCATCCGGATTTCAAGGTTCCGGTGAATCCGTGGGGCGCCGACTTTTGGCCCGGCGGATCATCGAGTGGCTCCGGAGTCGCGCCAGCGGCCGGACTCTGCTTCGCCGCACTCGGCACCGACACGGGAGGCTCGATTCGCTTTCCGGCGATGGCCAACGGCGTCGTCGGTCTCAAGCCAACGTACGGCCGCGTGAGCCGTTACGGCGTTCTGGCGCTCGCCGAATCGCTGGACCACATCGGACCCATGACGCGCCGCGTCGCCGACGCCGCTGCAACACTCGAAGCGATGGCCGGCTTCGATCCCAATGACGCGACGTCGCTGAACGATCCGGTCCCGGAGATTCTCAAGTCGCTTGGCGAATCGATAAAGGGTATCCGCCTTGGTTTCGACGAAAGTTACGCGACGGAGGGCGTCGACCTTACGCTTGCAGCCTCGATTTACGGCGCCATCGAAGTACTGAAGAGTCTCGGCGCTGAGATCGTTCCGGTGAAGATGCCGGACTTCACCGACGGACAACTACAAGTCTCCTGGTTCGCTATCGCGTCCCGCGAGGCCGCCAGCGCGCACAGCACCACGTATCCATCGCAAGCCAACAAATATGGAAAGTACTTCGCCGAATTCCTGGCGATCGGAACCTCCGTGAACGCCGAAGCCTATGCCCAGGCCACGGCCGTCCGCAATCACTACAGCGAGCAATTCCGCAGCGTGCTCGCGAGCGTCGATGCAGTAATCAGCCCATCCGGCGGAGTGCCGTTCCCGATCCCGCTCGAAGTCGAATACGGGGGCATGGAAGGCTTCAACCCCTACATGGCTGCCCCCGCCATGCGCTTTACCGTTCCCGCCGATTTTGCGGGAACGCCGACGATCACCTTGCCCTGCGGCCAAAGCGAAGCAGGAATCCCGCATAGCGTGCAGTTGATGGGCCGCCACCTCGGCGAGCAGAGTCTCTGCCAGATCGCGCACGCGTACGAGCAGGCGACGAGTTGGCACGCGAGGCATCCGGCGGTGTAGCGAGTGTAGTGCGGCGCAAGCCACTCAAACCGGGCAGCCAGCATGTTCTGTCAGTCCTGCGCCAGGCCGCTTGCAGAGAACCTGCGGTTCTGCGATGGTTGTGGCGCCGAGGTCAACAGCGGAGGAAGGGCTACC
>JAYVTO010000189.1:0-16261 GCA_043788745.1 Acidobacteriaceae bacterium | reverse complement strand
CCCACCCGCCATCTTCATCCCACGGCCGGCGGACCTTCCATTCATACGCCCGTCTCGCCTATTCCCCGGACTGATTTCCTTACCGGCGGATTAGGGGATGCACATGAAATCAAGAAGGGTGGTCCGAGCGCTTGGACGACTGGGCTTCGCGGCCTCTGCCGTGTGGCTCGCGAGTGCAAGCGTCGAACAGCAAGCTGAGCCGCTGGCGCGTCCAGCGACGCAATTTGAGGTCGCGGCCATTAAGCCCGCCGATCCGAACGTGCCCAATCAGCAGTTCATGTTCGGTCCCGGTGGAACGCTGAAGGGCCGGAAGCTGACGCTGCGATTCCTGATCGGGCAAGCCTACGGCCTTCGCGAATCGCAAACTTCGGGTGGACCGTCGTGGATCGATTCCGAGCAGTTCGATGTCGACGCGAAGGCGGATGGCGACGCATCCGGCCCAGAGATCTGGAGAGGGCCCCTGCAGAAGCTGCTGGTAGATCGCTTTCAACTAGCGTTTCACAAGACATCCAAGGAGATGACGGCGTTTGCGCTGGTTGTCGCAAAGGGCGGGCCGAAGTTCAAAGAAACGGTCGACGAGGAGCGCCTGCGAATGCGCGCACGTGGAGGCGGAGGGGAGTTCTCTGGTCCGGCAGTTTCGATGTCCTTGTTGGTCGCCGTTCTTTCGCATTCCGTCGAGCGAGTGATTGTCGACAAGACCGGATTGAAGGGGCGCTACAACGTCAAACTGGAATGGAACGACGAGCCCGGGCCCGCTGGCGACACCGGCGACGGCCCGCCCGGATTGTTCGCCGCGCTCCAGCAGCAGCTCGGGCTGAAGCTAGAGAAGCGTAGGATGTCCGTCGAGATCTTGACCGTCGAAAGCGCCCAGATGCCGTCCGCCAACTAAACAACGCGCGTCAGGCAAGGGTGTATCAGCAACGTCGCGCACCTATTCCCGATACAGCCACGCACCCGCAACGCCGGATGCGAGGGATGCCGGCAGCATGCCGACCGCCACGAGAACCAGCAGCATGCTCGGCAGGCCAAAGTCGTCATTGATGAGGTGGATCGTCGTAATCGCCACTGCAGCGATCCAGAGCACGAAACCCGCCAACAGACCTGTGCGGTAGCCCGGACCGAACCGAGGCCGAATGGCAGCGTACAGCCACGTTACGAGGAGGCCGGTGAGTAACGTCTCGAAGATTGAGAGTCCCGGATTTGGCGGTGACATCGGGAGATGCGCCGCTTCGCGAGCCGCCATCAGACTGGGCCCAAGAAATACGATCATCGCCATCCCGCCCACGGCGAAAACCACGCCGGCGAGCAGCCCGCCCGCGAGGACTCGTTGGTAGTTCATGGGATGCAATGGGTGCTTTTAGGTTAAACCCAATTCGGCTCGCACCTCGGCGAACTTCTGGATCGCGAACTCGACGTCTTCCCGCGTGTGCCCGGCGGAGATCTGCGTGCGGATGCGAGCCTTGCCTTGGGGCACAACCGGGTAGGAGAAGCCCACAACGTACACGCCTTTCGCCAGCATCGCGTTTGCGATCTTCGCGGCCAGTCCGGCGTCTCCGATCATGATCGGCACAATCGGATGCTCGCCGGGAAGCACGCTGTATCCGGCCTTCACAATCTGCTCGCGGAAGAAAGCAGTGTTCGCGTGCAGACGCTCTCGTAGACCGTCGGAGCCGGCCAGGAGCTCGAGCACCTTAAGCGAAGCGGCGACGATCGGCGGCGCAACGGAGTTCGAGAAAAGATAGGGGCGCGAGCGTTGCCGCAGCAGTTGCACGATCTCCTTGCGGCCGCTGGTGTAGCCGCCGCTTGCTCCGCCGAGAGCCTTGCCCAGCGTTCCGGTAATGATATCGATGCGGCCTTCGACGCCGCAATGCTCAGGCGTTCCGCGGCCGTGCCTGCCCATGAACCCAACAGCATGAGAGTCGTCGACCATCGTGAGGGCGCCATATTTCTCGGCGAGATCGCAGATCTCCTTCAGCTTCGCGATGTAGCCGTCCATCGAGAAGACGCCGTCCGTCGCGATCAGGATGTGGCGGGCGTTCGCGGCCTTCGCTTCGACAAGCTTCGCTTCGAGGTCGGCCATGTCGCCGTTCTTGTAACGATACCGTTGCGCCTTCGCGAGACGAATGCCGTCGATGATGCTGGCGTGGTTCAGTTCGTCCGAAACAATCGCGTCCTCCGCGTCGAGCAGCGTCTCAAAGAGGCCGCCGTTTGCGTCAAAGCAGGAGCCATAAAGGATGGTGTCTTCAACTCCAAGGAACTTGCTGATTGCTGCTTCGAGTTGCTTGTGGATGGTCTGGGTGCCGCAGATGAAGCGAACGGAGGCGAGTCCATACCCCCAGCGGTCCAGCGACTCTTTGGCCGCTTCAACGATCGCCGCGTTATTTGCGAGACCCAGGTAGTTGTTCGCACACATGTTCAGCACCGGCGCGCCGGCCTGCACGTGAGCCTGCTGGGCGGAGTCGATAATGCGCTCTTCCTTAAACAATCCCGCGTTGCGGATCTCGTCGAGGCGCGATTGCAGATGCTGCTGGTAAGTGCCGTACACGTCAGTTGCTCCAGTCCAGAATCACTTTGCCGCAGTCGGCCGATTTCATCGCGGCGAAGCCATCTTCGTAATCCCTATACGACATGCGATGCGTAATCACGGGCGAAATGTCGAGGCCGGATTCGAGCATCACCGTCATTTTGTACCACGTCTCGTACATCTCGCGGCCGTAGATGCCTTTGATCGTGAGCATCTTGAAGATCACCTGCCGCCAATCGATCGACATCTCCTGACTCGGAATGCCGAGCATCCCGATCTTCGCGCCGTGCGCCATGCTCGCGATCATGTCGCGGAACGCCGAGGGATTGCCGGACATCTCCAGGCCAACATCGAAGCCCTCCGTCATCCCGAGTTGCTTCTGCACGTCGCCGAGCGCCGTCGTCTTCGGATTGACCGCCAGCGTCGCACCAAGCTTCTCCGCAAGCGCCAGGCGATTCGGATTGATATCGGTGATGACGATGTGACGCGCACCCGCGTGGCGCGCGACCGCCGCGGACATCAGACCGATCGGTCCGGCTCCAGTGATCAGGACGTCTTCGCCAAGAATGTCGAACGAGAGCGCCGTGTGCACCGCGTTGCCGAACGGATCGAAGATCGAGGCAACGTCGAGCGAGACACCGGCGTGATGCTTCCAAACGTTGGTCATCGGCAACACAACGTACTCCGCGAAGCACCCCTGCCGGTTGACGCCGAGCCCCAGCGTATGGGCACAGAGATGACGCCGTCCCGCAAGACAGTTGCGGCAATGGCCGCAGATCACATGGCCTTCGCCACTGACGAGCATGCCCGGTTTGAACTCGCTCACGTTCGATCCAACAGCCGCCACTTCGCCGACGAACTCATGGCCGATGGCCATCGGCACGGGAATCGTAGCTTTCGCCCAATCGTCCCATTCGTAGATATGTAGATCCGTGCCGCAGATGCCAGTCTTGTGAACCTGGATCAGTACGTCGTTGATGCCGTACTCAGGAGTGGGAATATGCTCGAGCCAGAGGCCGCGCTGGGATTTGCTTTTAACCAGTGCCTTCATAAGAGTCCTTCCACTATATCGCCGGTGGATTCCGGTATACTCGATACTTCCATGGTACCGGCGACGTATCCAGGATGCAAGAACTATGTCCGCTAAATCGAACAGACCCAAGAAGTCCGTGCCCGAGCCGCCCCACACCGAGGCCGTCTCACTGCACCTCGCGGAACGCGTCAAGCAACTGCGGGCCGAGCGAAAGTGGTCCCTCGATACGCTTTCGAAGGTCTGCGGCGTCAGCCGCTCGATGCTGAGCCAGATCGAGCGGAACGATGTGAATCCGACCTTGCAGGTGATCTACGGAATCGCCCACGCCTTCGGCATGTCGATCGGCGAACTGGTAGAGATGCCCGGCGTCTCGTCGACGCTGAGCGTGATCCGCGCCGAGGATCGGGCATACTTCTACAAGTCCGACAAAGACTGCCAGATCCGTACACTGTCGCCGCTGCATCTCGAGAAGGACGTAGAGTTCTATGAGGTCCGCCTGAAGACGCGCGGAGCGCTGCGGAGTTCGCCGCATTTCGCCGGCACGCGCGAGTTCCTGACAGTACAGCGCGGCAAAGTCCGCGTGGAATCGGCCGGCGACGCCGAAGTGCTCAGCCCCGGCGATTCCGTCACCTACCGCGCCGACGTGCCGCACGCAATTGTGAATGTGGGACGCGAAGAGGCAGTGCTGTTTCTGGTGGACATCTATCGTCAGAATTCGTGAGGTGTGGGTTCGAAGCTTGGTGGCCAACGCGAACCGCGTTTCCATCTATATTCAAAGCATGCGCCTCGAAGCCTTGCCTGGCCAGTTGCTTGACGGAAAGTACCAGATCGATCGGCAACTCGGCAAAGGCGGCATGGGGGCCGTCTTCCTGGCAACCCACCTCGGCACCACCAGAACGGTGGCTCTGAAAGTGATTGTCCCGCAACTGGCGGGACAGGAGGAGTTTTTTCTTCGCTTCCAGCGAGAAGCTGAGGCTGCAGGTCGGCTGCGCCATCCGAACGTCGTCAACGTGACGGACTTCGGAATCACGGTAGCCGGCGGCGGCGAGATCGCCTATCTCGTCATGGAGTACCTGGACGGCCGGACGCTCGCCGATTTCGAGAAGGAGACTCCGAAACCGCCGCTACCGCTTGTCCTCGATATCATCGATCAGATTGGGCTGGCCTTGGACGCGGCGCACGAAGCGGGCATCATTCACCGGGACCTGAAGCCGGACAACATCTGGCTGGAATCGAATCTGCGTGGCGGCTACAACGTAAAGGTTCTGGATTTCGGAATCGCCAAAGTGGAAGCGCGTGCGGCCACCGCAACCAGCCACGCGCCCCAAGCGCTTCGCCCAAAGTTTAATACCATCCAGCGCGACGCCGAGGAGAGCGAGACGGTCGCTCGGGTGCTGGGCTACGAGGAGCAGGAGACGGTCGCCTTGCCTGCTCATGGCGCGGACGCGCCGACGCAGGCGATGTCATCCACGACGTCGCGCGGCGGCGGTGCAACACTCCGGACGACCGTCGGCTCGGTTCTCGGTACTCCCGCCTATATGGCCCCGGAACAATGCCTCGGCGGAACGATTGACCGCCAGGCGGATGTTTATAGCCTCGCCGTCATCACGTATCAGATGCTCACCGGTGCCCTGCCCTTCGAGGCCTCGAACGTAACGGCAATGCTCCAGGCGCAGGTACAGCAGGTTCCCGATGCGCCAAGCCTTCGTCGGCCATCCATCCAAACGGCAGTCTCGAGTGCCGTCTTGAGTGGGCTCTCGAAGAACCCCGCTGATCGCCCCGCGACGGCAGGCGCCTTCGCCACCCTGCTGCGCGCGAGCGCCGAGCGCGAAGCAGGCATCCTGCGCGTCTCGAAGGATCTCGTTAACTCGAACTTCTCCCCGTTCCTCTCCGCGCTCACGGTGTGTGTCGCGCCGTTACTGCCTCTCGTTGTGTTGTTGATGGCGCTGGCGAAGGCCGCAGTCAGTTCCGCGTTGGTCACGGCACCAGTCGCGCTAGCGGCCATCTACGTCACGCAGATTTGTTCGTTTTTGTTCAGCCTCCAACTGTTCAAGGTCGCGGTAAGCCTTACGCTGCAGCGGGCCGTGTCCACGGGGCGATTCGACTCGGGCTTTGGGTTTCTGCCCAAAACTCTCTTCGCCGGGCTGGGCAGCCTGGCGCTGACGCAACTGCAGAGTTTGCGGGGCTGGCGGCCCTCGACGGCAACGCTGCATGGATTGTGGCCGGTAATCTGGGCGGTCGAGCGACGCACTGGCATGGACGCGGTCGAGAGGTCGATCACGCTCAGCCGCATCCTGCCCGCGACGGCAACCAGCCTCGTCGCTAGATTCTACGGACCGGTACTGGTTGCCATATTTATGTATCCAGTAATGATTGGCGTTCTCAACGGGGGGTTTTCCGAGCTGAGCCGCTTCGTTTTCAACTCAGGAGTATTCGGCTACCTGCTCGTTGTGCTTCCGATTGCGATGCTAACCATACAGGTCGGCTACACACCGATGTTCTACCTCTATTACGGGCTGCTACGAGGCTGCCAGGCCGACGCCAAGTCACCAGCAATTCCCGAGCGACAGATGCGGGAAAACCCGAAGCCGCCCAGGCTCGGCCGAGCGACGGTCTTGTGGGCTGCGGTCCCGGGCCTCATGCTGCTGGCCATCATCGCCTCCTCCCTGATTCCCACAAAGCCCGACAAACTCGCCGACGCCGCGTCTGACGGTCGCGGACGGGCAGTCCGGCGTTTGCTGAACGAGGGTGTCCCGGTGAATAGCTCTGGCCCGAGCCACGCCACCGCGCTCCTGGGCGCAGTCCAACGTGGAGATGCCGATCTCGCCCGTGACTTGCTCGCTAGTGGCGCTGACCCGAATCTCGCGACCCTCTGGTGGTCGCCGTTGATGGCTGCATGCGCGAGCGGCGATGCTAGCATGGCGGCACGATTGCTCCAGGCGGGGGCGAAGGTCAATGCCAGGAACCGGGACCTGCGCACACCGTTGATGTTCGCCGCCATTCGCGGCGACGCTGCCGTCGTACGCCTGCTGCTCGATAGCGGCGCGGATCCCAAGCTCGTAGACTCCTGGAACAGGACGGCTCTCGACTTCGCACGTGAGGAGCAGAGAGCTGCCGTAATTCCTCTGCTGGACAGGCAATAAATCGGGGATCTGGTGGTTCGACCTACTGCGCCCTTTGATACCGCTTCAACGTGAAAAGTCCCGCAATCGACAGCAAGAGCGTCACGAACGCGACGAGCAGCGGCGTTTTGTAAGAACCGGTGCTGTCGAAGCCGACTCCAAACAGATACCGGCCTCCGGCGGTTCCCAACGTATACGCTCCGAAGATGCAGCCGAGCAGTTCTCCCATTGACTTCATTCCGAAATAGCGACTCACGAGGAACGGCATCACATCAGATTCGGCTCCGATCGCGAAACCGAGCAGCGCGGCGGCTATGAAGATCATTAGACCGGTGGCTCCGGCGTAGAGGATGGCGACTCCGGCGGCGGCTCCGGCGAAGGGGAAGAGGATGACGCGGGGCGCGAAGAGTTTGTCGACCAGGTAGCCGTTGCCGATGCGTCCGGCGATGGAGGCGGCTCCGAAGACGGAAGTGGCGAGGGCGGCGGTACGGCCGGACACTCCGTGGTCGGTGAGCATGGGGGCGAGGTGGCCTACGGCTCCGTTGACGCACGCGGCGACGGCGCAGAAAATGACGCATAGTTGCCAGAAGGTGGCGGTGCGCGCGGCTTCGGACAAAGTCATTCCTTCGAGATTCGGCATCCTGCCGGCGACGAGCGGCTCGCCGTCGGGCGTGAGGCCGACCTCTTCCGGTTTCGAACGCAAGAAGAAAATGACGAGCGGCATCGGAATGGTGATGGCGGCGATCGCGAGGCTCAAGTACGCCGTGCGCCAGCCGTAGCCATCGATCATGAATTGGATGAAGGACGGCATCACGAAGGCACCAAGTCCAACGCCCGTCGATGCAAGGCCGAGCGCGAATCCACGGCGGCGATCAAACCAGTTCGCGACGATGCGGCCATACGTCACCGGAATCGTCGCGGCGCCGAGCAGTCCGGCGAGGCAGTAGAGCGTGTAGAGATGCCAGAGCGGCGCTTCGACGTAAGAGAGTCCGACAAGGCAGGCGGCGAGCATCGACAACGACGGCACGATGACGGCGCGCGCGCCGTAGCGATCGATGAGGCGGCCGGCGAAAGGCGCTCCGACGATCGACATCAATTCCATGAGGGATACGGCGAGCGCGATGGCTCCGCGATTTGTTTGGAAAGCGGCGGTTAATGGCTTGGCGAAGATGCCGAACGTATAGCCGAGCATCGTGCCGAGGTTGAAGCACTGCCCGGCGATGGCGACCGCGACAATCCACCAACCGCGAAAGAAAAGGCCGCTCGGCTGAGTGCGGCCGGACGCTGTGGTCATTCCCAAAAGTATGGCATGTGTGGTGTAGGCTACGCGCTTTGCAGGGCTGTTTCATCGAGCCAGCGTCCGGCGTTGCGCATGGGGTCGGCGGATTGCCTGGCGCGGCACAGGATCAGCGCGCCTTCGAACGTGGCGAGCACGGTGTCGGCGTAAGCATTGCGCTGTGCGGCGGGGAGTTCGCTCAGGCCTTCTTCGATCACGTTGCGCCATTGCGTGAAGACTTCTCCGCAGTGCGCGAGCAACGGCGCGTTCGCCGAGCGATTCAAGCCGAGCGTAACGGCCGCCACCGGGCAGCCCCTCGTGTTAGACATCGACCCCATACAGCCGCGCCCGTCAGGGAGTTGCGAAATGTCCCACGAAACCACCGGAAACACCCCGACCCTGCTACACTCCCTTCTACTATGAAACTCGCGCTCTTGCTCTTGATCGCCTTCGCTCTGTCGCCTGCTCAATCCAAGCGCACGTACACCGAAGCCGAAGTCACCAGGATTCACAAATCGCTCTTGCTCATCGACACGCACAACGACGTCACCTCGCGGACCGTCGAAGGCTGGGACATCGGCAAGCGCGCCACGGACGGGCACACCGATGTTCCGCGCCTCAAGGAAGGCAACGTGGGCGCGCAGTTCTTCGCCGTCTACGTCGCCGGAAGTTATGTCGATGGCAACAAGAGTGCGAACCGCGCGCTTCAAATGATCGACACCGTGCGCCACGACATTGTCGCCAAGAATCCCGAGACGTTCGAAATGGCGTACTCTGCCGACGACATTGAACGCCTGCACAAGAAAGGCAAGATCGCGGCACTCATGGGAATCGAAGGAGGCCACGCGATCGAAGATTCGCTCCGCCTGTTGCGTGACTTCTATGCGCTTGGCATCCGCTATATGACGTTGACGCACTCGAATACGAACAACTGGGCGGATTCCTCGGGCGACGTTACTCGGGACACTGTCAAGCACCACAACGGACTTACCCCGTTCGGCAAAGAAGTCGTACGCGAGATGAACAAGCTGGGCATGATCGTCGACATCTCGCACGTCGCCGACAAGACTTTTTGGGACGCCCTCGAAATCTCGACCGCGCCCATCTTCGCGTCGCATTCCTCCTGCCGCGCGATCGCCAACGTGCCGCGCAACATGACGGATGAAATGATCGTCGCACTCGCGAAGAAGGGTGGAGTCGTCCAGGTGAACTTCTCCTGCGGCTTCCTCTCGCCGAACGCGAGCGAGAATAGCGGCCAGAATCCCGAGCTTCTCAAAAAGCTGCAGGATCGCACCGCCGGTCGCACCGTCACCACAGAAGAGCGCCGCCGCATTATGGCGACGCTCCGCAAGGAAATGGGCGTCAAGGAAGTCCGCGCCACGCTCGCCGATGTCGTCGATCATATCGACCATATCCGCAAGATCACCGGCAACGTCGACGCCATCGGCATCGGTGGAGACTTCGACGGAGTCGGCTGCACACCGGAAGGCCTCGACGACGTCTCCAAGTTCCCGAATCTCACCCGCGCCCTGCTTGAGAAAGGCTACAGCGTCGACGACCTCAAGAAGATCTACAGCGGCAACCTGCTGCGTGTCATGCGGGGCGTCGAAAAGGCAGCGAAACGATGATGAACCACGCTTTGCGACTCTGCTTCCTGCTTGCCATTCCCGCCTGGGCACAGACCGGCATCTATAGCCTCACCCGGCCCGCCGTCATCGTCCCCGGCGTCACCCAGAACGTCATCATCGAATTCAGGGTCACTGGTACGCCGCCGACCAAAGTCTTCTTCGAACAAACACTCATCAACGGCCCGGACGTCGAGATGAAAGACGACGGCACCGGCGGTGACGCGGTTGCGGGCGACGGCGTCTTCGCGGTCACCGTGCCTGCCGCGCCGATTATCGCCGCCACGCGCGCCATCGACGTGTTCCGCCCTCCGGTTGGGTTCTTTCGCATGATGCAAGGCACAACTGCGCTCGGCAAATTCAGTTTTTCGGCTGAAATCGCCCCGCCGAACATGCCGCGCCTCAAGGTCACTGTTGACTCGCCTGACGTCCAGCACACCGACTATCTTGTGAACATTCGCGTGCCCTCGTTTTTTCCCGTCACGTTTACTCCGCCCCTCTTCGCGGATTCGAGCGTCGTCACAAGGTTGTTCTACCAACGCTTCCCTGACACCTTCGACTTCCTTGCCATCGTCAACTCTCCGTCGTACTTCCAGAACCGTTTTCACTTTCAAACCAGGAACGACGTCCAAGGATTGGGCAGCTCGATATTCAACAGCGCATCGCAATACGGCAGTTCCGGAGCCCTCATCGGCATCAGCCGATTCCCAATCACGTCGTATTTCGACGCGGGCGAAACCGCCTTCGTCCACGAAGCCGGACATCAGTGGATCAACTACCTTCGCACTGGCCCCGCCAGCGGCACCGCGCATTGGCCCCTGTCGAGCCTCGCCAGCGGCGTGATGGGTTTCTCGATTCCCGGTGAAGGCGCAGGTGGCCAATTCCCGTGCACCGTCACCGCCGAAGCCGGCGGTATTCGCCTGCGTCCCAGAAGCGGGAACCAACTCGTCTTCAACGAATTCGACCTCTACCTGATGGGCCTCGCCCCGCCCGATCCCGCTGTCGAACACTACATCTTTGCCGATCAGGATCCCGCGAGCCTCCTGAGACAGTGCAACAACCAGCTCTATCCTGGCGCATTCACCCGCCTTCGGTTCGCCGACCTGATCGCCTCGGCCGGAACGCGAGTGCCCGACGCCGCGAGCTCGAAGAAATCCTTCCGCTTTGCCACCATCCTCGTTACTCGCGACGCCTTGCTCTCGCCCGACGAGATGGCCTACTACAGCTACTTCGCCCGCCGCGGCGAGGAACTCGGCCCCATCCCAACCTCCAGCGGCTTCGTCCAAGCCCTCACGAATCCCTTCTTCACCGCCACCGGCGGACGCGCCAGGATCAACATGCAGGTCACCGAAACGCCGCAGCCTGCCATCTTTTACAGCGGAGTCGCGAACGGCTCAAGCGTCCTCTCCGCCGTCTACAACGGCGCGAACACCCAAAGCGTCGCCCCCGGATCCTACGTCGGCATCTACGGCGTCTTTCCCGGCGTCACCGCCACCGCCGCTCCCGGATCAGCGTTGCCTTCAACCCTCGCCGGCGTGAACGTCCTGGTCAACGGCGTGCGCGTGCCCATCTACTACGCGGACTCCGGCCAGGTGAGTATCCAATTGCCCTTTGAAACCGCCCTCGGGCTCGCCTCCGTCGTCGTCACCGTCAACGACGTGCCGACGCAATACGCCTTCTTCAACGTGGCCGCCATCGCCCCCGGCATCAATGTGTTTGGCACCAACCGCGCCGCCGTACGCAATCAGGATCAGTCCGTCAACACGGCGCAGAACCCCGCCGCCCCTGGTAGCTTCATCTCGGTCTACTTTACAGGGATTGGTCCCGTGGATAACCGCGTGGCGACCGGCCAACCCGCGCCGCTCGCGCCGCTCTCGCGCAGCACCGCGCAAAGCGTGGTTGCCACTATTGGCGGCCAAGTAGTCCCGATCCAGTTCTGCGGGCTGACGCCGAATTTCGTGGGACTGGCGCAGGCGAACCTGCAGGTGCCGCTGCTGTTTCCGGGAGATTACCCGGTGACGCTAACGATCGGTGGAAACCGGAGCAACGCGCCGCTGTTGTCCATCGGCAGGTAACAAAACCAGATCTGGTCTGCTATCCTCTCCGTGTGGTTGTGCGCAATATCTCTCAGGTAGAGGCTGCTCTCATCGAACCGGTGCAGAACGGTAGCGAAGTGATCTTGGTTGCGGCTGGCAAACCCGTCGCGAAACCGATCTCCTACCAAGGGCATTCAAAGCCGCGGACGCCAGGTGCGATGCGCGGCCAGATCTGGATTGCGCCCGACTTTGACACCATGCCGGACGATTTGGCAGAGGCATTCGGCGCGGCGGCATTCCCGGCCCGAGAACCTTTGCCTTGAGCTTTTGCTTGCACCGATACGGCAACCGTGTCCGGATCGTCGCACTGAAGTGATATCGAATGCGGCCACACTGCTGCTGTGCAGTTCGTGCGGCAATCACCCTGTCGCAATCCGCCCGGACGGATGATCGTTTGTCCACCCCTCACGCCGCGTACACCCGCGATCCTCCAACCCACGTTTCCCGCACCGCAATCGACCGCGCCTTCTCGTCGTAATCGAACAACACCAGATCCATCCGGTCTCCCGGATTCAGGCCGCGCTGCCGGCCACTCACGCGCCCCACCCGCGCCGGATTCACCGTCGCCATCGTCAACGCTTCGACGAGCGAAATGCCGGCCATCTGCATCAGCTTCGTCACGCCACGATCCATTCGCAATGAAGACCCCGCCAGCCGCGTTCCGCCACGCATCACCACACTCTCGTCGGCCAGCAGCTCGACCTCGACTTCGCCCAATGTATACGGGCCTGGAGCGCACATGGCGGGCATCACGGCGTCGGTCACGAGCACGCTGCGCTCGATGCCCTTCGCGCGCAACGCTACCTTCAAGAACGCATCGCCGAGATGAATGCCATCGACGATGAAGCTGGCGTTCAGACGATCCTCGGCGAGTTGATCCCAGAGATAGTTCGGATGCCGCGGCAACTCGCGATGCACTCCGTTGCCGAGATGCGTGGACAGCGTTGCTCCCGCGCGAACCGCATCCGCGATTTGCGCGGCCGTCGCCCTTGTATGGCCCACGCTGACCACGACGCCTTCGCCCACCACGCGCTCGATGTAGCGCGGCGCCTCGGGCCACTCCGGTGAGAGCGTGGTCAGTTTGACGTGCCCTCCGGCTGCGTCCTGCCAACGACGGAACTCGTCGAAATCCGGCGGCCGAACCCAGCGCTGGGGGTGTGCGCCGCGCGGTCCATCCTCGGGCGAGATGTGAGGCCCTTCGATGTGGAAGCCTTCCATCGCGGGGCCTTCTGGCAGGTTCTCTTTGGCGACACGCAAGTTGCGAATCGCGCCCAGCATGTTCTCCGGCGATCCCGTAATGACGGTCGGGAAGCATCGCGACACCCCGCACGAGAACTGCGCATGCAGCGATCGCTGAATAGCCTCCATGGACTCGGCCGGAGAGCAGTAGTCAGCGCCGGCGTATCCATTGATCTGAATGTCGATGAAACCCGGGGCGAGAACCGGCAAACCAGAGGGATCCGCTCCGATCACTTCTTCGACCTGCTCGATGACGGCGCTTCCCGAGACCTCGATCACCCCGCCGGAGCGCACATCCAATCCGCGACATTTCCTAGTCATTTCGTTTTATCCACATGTTACTCACAAGTACCCCCCGCAAGTTGTTCAATCGCGGAGAGAACCGCTTGTGAATATCGCACGTTTTCGCTGGCCTTGTCCGCGCCTTCCTGGTACAACTGACGCAGATTACGCGGGAGCGCCCTCCGGTGGTTCAGTCTCGGGGGAGGTGAATGCCGGGAGGCGCGCTCGCGGATCAACGTCTTTTGTAGGCGCCTCGCAATGAGGTCCGCCGCCGGTTGGAAATCCAGCCGGCCCTGCCGCCGGTCGCCCTTCGCGATCCTCCGAGTTCCATCGCAGGCGACCGGCACGCCTACTGCTTTGCCATCGCTTCGAGGCTCGCCGCCGGAAAGTAGTGGCGCAAGATAGCCTGGTAGGCTGCGCCGTTCGCGGACATCGCCGAAGCACCGCGCTGGCACAATCCCAGGCGATGGCCCTCTACCTTCTTTCCCGCGCAGATCTTGCACTCGACAGTGACGTACGGATACGCGGCGGGCCGCCAACCCGCCTCGGCGATCGTGCGCGTGCGTCCTCCGCATTGCGCCGAGTACAAGGCTTCGATGACGCGGCCGTCGTATTGGAGCACAATGCCGGCGGTGTCGAGCGTGGCGCGTTCCGCCAGCGATCCGCGAGGCGGCGGCGCGCGTAGGAACTGACAGTGCGTGGTGTCACACGCGTCGTACTGGCCGTGGCGTCCGCGCGTTGCTGCCAGGAACGATCGCGCCACGACGGCTTGCGCTTTCAATGCTTCGAGCGTGGCGCCAGGGGCACTTTCGGCGGCGACAATCGAGGCCACCGCGGTTTCGAGAGGCATCGTCACGATCGCGCTCATGTGGCTGCGGGCGGGTACGATCGCGACGGTTCCAAAGAAGGTGCGATCGATTTTTCCAGGAATGCGAAGGCGGAACACGGTCGCGCTGCCGCCGCGGCCGGTTACGCGATCGCCCGGCTTTAAGCGATGCCAGGCGCCGTCTTCGATCGCTTGCTGCGAGATCTCGATCACTCCGGTCTGCTGACGCACCTCGATCGTGGTTGGGCGGAACAGGCCGAAGACACTCACGCGAACATCCTCGGCGTGAAGCGTTGTCGCGAGCAGAATGATCCAGAGCAGAGGCGGCATCACTTGCTTTCGTGGAGGACGATCTTCGCCAGACGCGCTGCGGTCTTCGCGCTGGCCGCACCCGGAACTCCGTGCACGCGCACCAGCAAGAGATAGCGCGGGGAGTCCGGCGGAAACAGTGCCACCGTAAATCCGTCTCCGGCGTGCTTGCCTTGGAGGTTGGAGCAGGGGCCCGTACCTGTCTTTGCCAGCGCGGCGAAGCCGAGGCCGCGCGCCGTACCCTCGCGCGCCGAGCGCCTCAATCCATCGAGGATCGTCGCGACACCGGCATCGGAGCGTCGGGTGTTCAGTTCGAGATAGGCAGATGTAATCGCAAGCGGCGAAATCTTCCAATTCCCGCCAAGCCCGATGCGCGTGTCTGACGATTCATCACCCGGAAGTGGAAGGCCATAGCGCGCGCACACGCGGTCCAGGTCGGTTTGCCGCACGCGGGCCCCAAGCCGCAGGAAACTCGCGTTGCAGCTGTGCGCGATCGCCCCGGCGAGCGTGAGTGAGCCGTGGCCGGATGGCAGCCAGCAGCGATCCACTTCGCCGTGACAGTCGAAGCGAGCAGGAACCACGCCTCCTTCGATACCGGCCAATGCGAGAAACGGCTTCACGAGCGACGCGAGCGGAATGGCACGGTCGGCGTCGGGCCAGCGCGACGCCAGCGTTTCCCGTGTGCGTGCGTCGAGTAGTACATAAGACGCATCGGCCTGCGCTTCGCGGACGAGCGCTCGATCAAAGGAGGCTGCCGCGGCGCAAGCCGTTGCGGCGCCGAACAACAGCATTGATAGCGTTTGCAGCACAGGAACTTCAGGGCGGCGCGGCCTCCCGATTGTCGCCGGAACGGTCATCGCAATCGGTAGACGACAGTCTCGGTCACCTGCGCACCGTTGTCGCGCCGCAGCACCGTCGCCGATTGTGCGCGGGTCAGAACGCGACCAAGACTTGCCAACGTGCCCGAGAAAAATGCCGGTTCACGAGCTTCGCCGGGCGCGGGCGCTGGATTGAGAGGGTAGTCGATGAGCCGCATTATGCGCTCAAAGTTGGGCCGTTCGACGCTATGCGTGTATCCGGCGGCGTAGAGCGCGCCTTGCGCGGCAGCAGCGGAGTTCATCCGGCCAAGAACCTGCTCGAGTGCCGCCGCGTTGTTCCCGACCAGCAGTAACCGCCCCGCTGTTGCCACGGCCAAACTGCCGGGCCCGTTCAACTCGAAGTAATCGAAGTCGCCTGTGCGTTTCCGAACCCAGCCGACGCCCAACTGGCCCGCTGACCACAGTGCATCCGCGACGCCGGTCAGCGCCGTGCGGGCCGCGCCCGCGTTCCAATCCTGTGCGGCGGAAAGCGCGACGACATTGGAGTCGGTCTCGAAAACGCCATTCGGCGCAACGCGGTTGGCCGAGATCTGCAGGCCCGCCGTAACGCCGCCGCTCGCGATCCACGTCCTTAGCCCGCCAAACGCCTGCGAGGCACGATTGTCGATCAGCGGCACTTCGTCAATACGCCGTTCCAAATCGCCTTCGCTACCGATCGCGCCGTCCGATTCCGCGACGACGGGAGCCCGCTTGTTGTCGGCCACAGCGAAGCCCGGCTCGCCGAAGATCTTGGTTCGCAAAAGTTCGACGGCCTGTTCCGCGCTCAGAATGCCCCACGCCCGATATAGACCGGTTTGGGGTGGAACCAGCCGCAACAACTGCGCGACGCCTGCCTCCGCGGATGTCGTGTCAGCTGCGGCAATCGGGCGCTGCAACACGCGACGCTCCGTGAACGCATTACCCGCGCGATCAAGGTCCGCGAGCGCGGAGCGGAACTGGGTGAGTTGCGAAACGTTCCGTTGGATCCAATACGAACGGAAATGCGGCGATACGGTAAGGCGCTCCATGTTCGCGGCCATCCGCAGTTCGCGTGGTCCATTGGACGCGGCTG
>JAYVTO010000188.1:0-50763 GCA_043788745.1 Acidobacteriaceae bacterium | reverse complement strand
TTGCGCAAGTGGGTGGCCGCCGATCTCGCCGCCGCAAAGGGTGCCACCTGGAAATTCGTCGGCTTCCATCATCCGGGTTTCAATTCTTCAACGGCGCATTTCAACGATCAGCAGATGCGTGTCATCGCGGATGTCTTTGAGCAGGGCGGGGTCGACGTCGTGTTCTCCGGCCACGTGCACAACTACCAGCGGTCGCACCCGATGCACTTCAAGACCGGCGCGTTCGATTTCAAGAAATCGAGAGTCGTCGACGGCGAATTCAACCTCGATAAGGAATTCGATGGCGCCAAGGTGACCAAAGCCAAGGGCGTGATCTACGTCGTTACCGGCGCCGGCGGTGCGGGATTGTACGATGTCGACCAAGGCGCCCAGCCCCAAACGTGGCAGTCGTTTACTTCGAAGTTCGTTTCGAAGATCAACTCGATGACCGTGATGGATGTCGCTGGGAAGAAGGCGACGTTCAAGCAGATCGGCGCCGATGGCTCGACCGTCGATTCGTGGACATTGACGAAGTAGGCAGCAGCACGCAGGCCTTCTGGCCGCACACGCTGCGCAACAGCGCCACGGTCTCGGTTTCGGGGTAAAGCGCCGACAGCACCGAACCGCGAACGTCAGGGAGCGGACTTCACACGGCGCGAAAGTTGAGCCGCACTTGCACTAACCTGCCGCGTCTTCCACGATGCGGTAAACCTCGCGTTTCGGCAATCCGCGTTCGCGCGCCACTTGCTTGATCGCGTCCATGCGCGCAACTCCCGTCGCCTCAAGCGCGGCGACCGCTGCTTCCACGGGTACGTCACTCGAAACCGCGCTCGTCGCTTTTCCGATGAGTAGCGTGATCTCGCCGCGTACGCCGCCAGGCCGGTTCCCGAGGTCCGCGCGGATCGCCGCCGCAGTGCCCCGCAAGAACTCCTCATGCAGTTTCGTGACTTCGCGCGCTACTACGATGGGCCGCGTGCCGAGCACAGTGTCGATCTCGTCCAGCGCCTCCAACAACCGGTGCGGAGTCTCATAGAAAATCGTCGTCGCCGTCTCCTCGCGCAACTCTTCAAGCGCCCTGCGTCGCTGCCCGGATTTCGCCGGCAGGAATCCGCAGAACCGAACTTCGTCCGTAGGCAATCCGGAGGCGCTCAGCGCGCTCGCGAACGCGACGGGTCCAGGGATTGGCACGACCACGATTCCAGCGGCGATCGCGGCCTGCACCAGCCGGTAACCGGGATCCGAGATCAACGGCGTGCCCGCGTCCGACACCAGCGCGATGCTCTTTCCGCATTCGAGGTCCCGTACGAACTCTCCCGATCGCTCCGCTTCGTTGTGGTCGTGATAGCTGACCAGCGGCTTCGAAATCTTGAAATGATCCAACAATTTCCGCGTTTGCCGCGTGTCTTCGCAGGCAATGCGATCCACCTCGCCGAGGATCCGCGCTGCGCGGAACGAGAGATCCTCCAGGTTTCCGATCGGTGTCGCCACAACGTACAAAATGCCGCTCATAGTACGATGAAACGGTAGCGCAGATGAGTGCACACACACAAGGCGCGCCCGCGGATTGCTATGTCTGGGAAGTGCCAGCCAAACCCGTGGCCGTCTACCTCAAGTTCGATGTCGTCGATCGCATCCTGCCGGATGTGCTGCGCGGGTTCGCCGCTGTGCCCAAGCGCGGTGCGGAGGTGGGCGGTATCCTCCTCGGCACTGTATCGAAGGATGGCGATCGATCAATCGTCGAGATCGTCGATTGCGAACTCGTGCCGTGCGAATACAAGCATGGGCCCTCTTATCTGCTTTCGGAAGGCGACCTCGATGCCTTCGATGCCGCGTTGGCAAAGTGGGAAGCCGCGCCGGGTGGCGTTGGTCCCGTCGGCTTTTACCGTAGTCAAACGCGCGAAGGCATGTCACCGGAGAGTGACGACCTCGATCTGTGCGCGAACTTCTTTCCTGATCCCTCGAACGTGCTGTTGCTGATCAAGCCGAATGCGACGCGGCCTTCGACGGCGGGCTTCTTCTTCTATGAGAACGGGCGCTTTCAAGAGAAAACTTATCTTGAGTTTCCGTTCCGCCGCCGCGAGTTGAGTGGCCAAGCTCCGGAAGCTCGTCGGCCGCTTGGCCAGCGCGCGCCCGAACGCGCTGGCGATCCCGTCCCCCGACGGCGCACTCCGCTCCCGGAACCGATCCGCCAACCGGAGCCCCGCCCGCCTTTGTCTGCCGAACCACTCGAAAGCTCCGCGGCGCCCATCCCAGTCCGCGAACTTCGCAATCCAGTGCGCTTCGAGACTGCGGCCGAACCTTTTCGAGCGGAAACATATGCTCCGCTTGTGATTCCGAAAGCGAGGTTTCGTTGGGTTTGGATTCCGCTTTCGTTTATCTTTCTTCTCATGGGCGTCGTGCTTGGTTTCCAAACCGCCCTAACGTGGGGAAACGGCGCGCGCGGCTCGATTGGCGCGGAGTCTTTCTCGTTGGGTTTGGTCGTTCGCTGGTCGAAGGAGAGCTTAAGCGTGCGCTGGGATTCGGCCTCGCCCGCGGTAAAGCTCTCGCAGCGCGGCGTGCTTGAGATCGAAGAAGGCGGTTCGCGCAAAACCGTCGAACTCGACATCCCGCAGTTGCAGACCGGCAGTATCATCTATCGCAACTCCGGTGACCAGGTGAAGTTCCGCCTCGAGGTCTATCCACGGGACGGAACGATGGTGTCGGAATCCGTGTCGTGGCGGCGCGAGTAGCGCAGATGTGATGGATTTGCTATCGGCTACGACAGTTGAAAATGCAGTCCGCGACCCCACCGCGCCGCACCGCGACAATAAGGGAGCGGACGCTAGACGGATCTGCACCAATCAGCACCGAACCGCGACCATAAAGTCGGATCTAACCCGGAGTTTCCCCGCCATAGGCCCCAAACTATGATTTTCAATGGAAAGTAACGTGAATCGTCGCCTCTTCCTTATGTCCGTCGCTGGCGTCGCCGGATGCTCGCGCTCCACGCGCCCGAGACTCAACGTGTATAACTGGTCCGACTACATAGCGCCCGGCACGATCGCCGGTTTCGAGAAAGAGTACGGCGTCTTCGTGCGCTACGGTGTTTTTGAAAGCGCGCCCGAACTGCTCGGCAAAGTGATGACCGGCAATTCCGGCTGGGATGTCGTGTTCCCGCCCAACGACTACATTCCGCCGATGCGCGCCATGGGCCTCGCCGCGCCGCTCGATCACTCGAAGTTGAAGAATCTCGATCAACTCGAAGCCCAATTCATGCGCCCGCCATGGGATACGCAACTCGCGACGTGCGTCCCGTACATGCATGGCGCGACCGGCATCGCCTACCGGAAATCCGTAGCGCCCATAACCGCCTGGAGCGATCTTTGGTCCGAGCGCCTGCGCGGACGCATGACGATGATCGACGATCCCATCGAAGTGTTCGGCGCGTGCCTGAAGAAACTGGGCCTCCCGTTGAACTCCGCCGACCCCGGGCATCTACGGCGCGCCGCGAAGGAGGCCATCGAACAGAAGCGCCTTCTCCGCGCGTACCTCAACGCCGAGGTTCGCGATCAGTTGGTCGCCGGTGACGTTCTCGCCGCGCAGGCCTGGGCGACTACTTCGCAGCAGGCGCTTGACGCATCGGACAAGCTGGCGTTCGCCTATCCCAAGGAAGGCTTCCCGCTGTTCGCCGACAACATGGTTATCCTGCGCGAGAGCAAACGCGCGGAGTTGGCCCATCTGTTCATCGACTACCTCATGCGGCCCGCAGTGAATGCGGAGATCGTGCTAACCACAAAAACGGCGACCTGCAACGCCGGAGCGCAACGACGGCTGCCGGATTCATTGCGCAACAACGCGATCCTTTATCCACCCTCGGAAGTGCTCCGCTACGCGGAATGGTTTGAATCGCAATCGAACGCCGGCCAGCGCTTACGAGATCAGTTGTGGACCGAAATCAAGTCCGCCTAGCACCGCTGGGCTTTCTGAGTGGGGCGCAGAGGAGGAACGGCATTGAGCCCCAACCGTAAGCAACTGTGAAAACAATCGACGCCCCCTCGCCAGCAAAGAACCGCGAACAGCCTGCCCGTTACGGGAAGTGAGCGGATCTCGCCAGCACCGCCAGGGAGCACACAACCACGACCGTAACGAAGGGGACTCCTCCCGTCTATTTCCTGACCAACCGCGACCAACCCGCCAGTAGGTCGGACCACCAGGTCCGGCTAAGAACGGCAGCAGTAGGTCGGACCACCAGGTCCGACTAAGAACCGCAGCAGTAGGTCGGACCACCAGGTCCGACTGAAAACGCCAGCGACGGCGAACCCCGCGCGGAGCGATGTCACCAGCCCATTCGGCTGCGCAAACTCGTGATGTGCGCGACGTGGTGCCGGCTGTGCCAGGAGTACATCGACAGCAGCCAATCGAGCGTTCGCCTGCCGTGGTCGGGGTGCGTAAACGTCTTCTCGAATTCCGCCGCGGTCATCGCCTTCCACAACGTCGTCCAGCGATGGTGGATACCATCGAGAACGGGCAGCGAGACCTCGATCGGAAGCTGCGCGTCAGCAAGCTTCGCCCACTCCACTTCGTCGTAAGGCTTGATGGTAGGGCTGTCCTCGGTCAGCGCGAGCTTCAGGCGAGTCAGACCGTTCATATGCGAATCGGCGACGTGGTGGACTACTTGGCGAACGGTCCATCCGCCATCGCGATACGGTGTGTCGAGCTGCGAATCATCTAGACCGTCGACGGCCGCCCGCATCTTCGCCGGCAATTCTTCACAATCGCGGATCCGGCTCTCGACCGAACCTTGATCCGGCGAGAAGCCGCCAACAGGGTACTTAAGATCTTCCATGCAAATCCCCTCTATTTGGCCAATACTTCCGACTGCGCGGGAGCGGCCGCCCACTGAAGTTCGTAGAGCTTCCGATAGATTCCATCCGAAGCAATCAATTGTTGGTGCGTCCCGCTTTCGCGAAGCTGCCCCTTGTGCATCACGAAGATTCGGCTCGCTCGCTGAATCGTGGACAACCGATGCGCAATGATCACTGACGTGCGCCCTGTAATCATGCGATCCAGCGCCTCGCGGACCCGCATCTCCGTCTCGGTGTCGACACTGGACGTTGCTTCATCCAAAATCAGGAAGCGAGGATTGTGCGCCAGCGCGCGGGCAAAGCTAATCAGCTGCTTTTGGCCCGTCGAGAATCCATTCCCGCGCTCCCGCACTTCTGACGCGAAGCCGTCCGGCAGACCTCGAATGAAATCCAGCAAATTGACTTGGCGGGCCGCTTCTTCGATGTTTTCGTCGCTGATCCGCGCCGTTCCCAGCCGGACATTGCCGCCCACGGTGCCGGTGAATAAATACGGGTCTTGCAGAACAACGCCAAAGTGTCTGCGTAGGTCCTCGATCCGCAGCTCGCGCAAATCCACGCCGCCAAGTGTGATCGACCCGCGCTGAATATCGTAGAACCGCAGCAGCAGGCTAATGATGGTCGTCTTGCCCGCGCCCGTGTGCCCCACCACCGCAATCGTTTCGCCGGCTTCGATGCGAAAGCTTAAGTCGCGCAGAACCCAGTCTTCGTCTTTGTACGCAAACCACACGTGATCGAACTCGATCGCGAGATCGCCCTCCGGAAGGGCGCGATACGCCGCCGGGGAAGTGATCTTCGGTTCCGTATCGAGGAGTTTAAAGATGCGCTCCGCCGCCGCCATCGCGGACTGCAGGATGTTGTACTTCTCGCTGAGATCCTGAATCGGCCGGAAGAAGCGCAGCCCGTACTGGAGAAAAGCGACCAGCACGCCCAGCGTGATTTCGCCCCTCTGGATGCCGAAACCCGCCCAGGAAAGCAGCAGCGCGAGCGACAGCATGCTCAAGAACTCGATGACGGGATAGAACCATCCGTATGCGAATACCGCCCCCTTGTAAGCGTCCATGTGGTCGTAGTTGATTGCGTCGAAATCCCTCCGGGCGCGCTGCTCGCGGTTGAATAACTGCACGACACTCATGCCGGAAACGTACTCTTGCAGAAACGAGTTAATCCGCGCCACCGCGGTCCGGATCCGCCGGTTGCTCTTCTGCACGGTTCGGCGGAACACGACCATGAGCAGACCAACCAGAGGCAGAACAGCCAGCAGCATCGCCGTCATGCCCGGGCTCAACTGGAACATCGCAAGGATCACGAAGCTCAACATCAGGATGTCGCCGAAAATCGTCACAAGACCGGACGAAAACAGTTCGTTCAGTACGTCGACGTCCGTTGTCACGCGCGTCAGCAAGCGTCCCACCGGATTCTGATCGTAATAGGACAGATCCAACCGCTGCAGCTTATCCATGAGATCGCGGCGCAGATCGAACATCGCCTGCTGCCCGGTACGCTGCATCAGGAACGTCTGCACAAACTCGAACAGCATCTCCAGAACCAGCACGCCCAGATACAACAAGGCAATAAAAGTGAGTCCGGAGTAGGCAGCCGCGTCCGCCGTCCGCGTGATGTAGTGGTCGATCGCGTACCGCGTCAGCAGCGGACCCGCAATTTGCAACAGGCTGCCGCACAATAGCAACAGCAGCGAAATCGCAATCGTCCCGCGATAGGGCTTCATGTATACGAGCAGCCGACCCATCAGGCGGCTGTCGTATGCTTTGCCAAGTACCTCTTCGTCCAAACCTTTATTGTAACCGCATGCGTCGCGGCGCTCTCGGCGGTTAGAGTGAAGAGGTGAGTGTCACTTCTCTCGAGGCCGCGCTGGACGGCGTGATCGTAGTGGATAAGCCGCAAGGCTGGACGTCCCACGATGTCGTGAACAAGATGCGCAAGTTGGCCGGAACCAAGAAAGTCGGGCATCTCGGCACCTTGGATCCCCTGGCGACAGGCGTTCTGCCGCTCGTGCTGAATCGCGCGACCCGCCTCGCGCAGTTTTACACTCGAAACGAAAAGAGCTATCGCGCGACCGTGCGGTTCGGCTTCGCAACCGACAGTTACGACTCCGACGGAAAGGCGATTAGCGAGCCCGTTGCATTCGCGGCGACGCGAGACGCAATCGTACCCCTGCTGGCGGGCTTTCGCGGAGAGTTCGAACAAATGCCGCCGTCCGTTTCCGCAAAAAAAATCGACGGCGTTCCTGCCTACAAGCTCGCCCGCAAGAATCTGCCCGTGGTCTTGAAGGCGGTCCCGGTCGCCGTAACGCGCATCGAGATCGTCGAATGCTCCGGCAACGAAGCCGTCATCGAGATCGACTGCTCTGCCGGAACCTATGTCCGCAGTATCGCCCATGAGTTGGGAAAGCTCGCCGGCTGCGGAGCGCATCTGTCGGCTCTGCGGCGACTCCGTAGCGGCGATTTCGCCGAAGCCCAGTCGTTTCCGCTGGCTGCGCTCGAGCAAATGGCCGGCGAACAGCGCCTCGCAACAGCGATGGTAAAAGCCTCCGACATGTTGCCGGCCATGCCGCCCGAGATTGTCGACGACGAGACAGAAGGTCACATCCGCCAGGGCCGCGCCTTTCGCGTATCGCCGTTCCACGGTGCAAAGGGCGCGCTGATGGTCAAGGCGATTTCGGGCGACGGACGCCTGATCGCCATCGGCGAGGCACGAGGGCCGAATCTCTACCATCCAATCCTGGTCCTCTAGCGGCTCACTTGCTTCGCCTCGATCCGCTTGGATCTTTGCGTACTCGCTCCCGCATCTTTTGGCGGCACCAACTGCTCCGAGGGATGATGTGGCGAAGCGTCAAAACCGAGCCGCGCACGGAGCCCGACGAAGTCGGGCGAAGTAAGCGGACTCCCGCCTCGGCCTCGATCCGCTTGCTTACACACCTACTCCTTTCTCACCACGCGGTTCTTCGCCCATCCCTCTTTCACAACCTGACGCCCGCGTCCCAACGCCAGCGCATCCGCAGGCACTTTGTCCGTGATGACGGAACCCGCGCCGACATACGCGCGATCCTCAATCTCGATCGGCGCGACCAGCGTCGAGTTGCTTCCGATGAAAGCGCCCGCGCCGATTTGCGTCCGGTGCTTCGCGACACCGTCGTAGTTGCACGTAATCGTGCCGGCGCCGATATTCGAATTGGCGCCGACCGTAGCATCGCCAAGGTAAGCCAGGTGCTGCGCCTTCGCGCCTTCGCCGAAGTGCGTCTTCTTGAGTTCGACAAAGTTGCCGATCTTCGCATGCGCGCCGACGTCGTTGTTCATCCGCAGTCGCGCAAACGGTCCAATGCCCGCGCGCGGCCCAATCGTGCTATCCGCGATCAGCGTCAGTGGTTCAACCGTCACGCCGTCCGCCAGCGTCGCGTTGTCGAGAATCGATCCCGCACCGATCGTGCAATCCTCGCCGATCACCGTCGTGCCCCGCAGTTGCGCAAACGGTCCGATCACGGTGTCCATCCCCACCCGAACCCATCGATCGATCGTTACCGTCGCAGGTTGCTCAATCGTGACGCCCCCAAGCATCAGTTCACGAACCTTGCGTTCGCGGAGCAGGGAATCGGCGGCCGCAAGCTCCACGCGCGTGTTGATGCCAAGTAGTTCGCCGGGGTCCGCAACCACGAAGGGCCGCACCCTGTGTCCGGCCGCATGCAGCAATTCCGCCATGTCCGTGAGATAGAGTTCGCCGGACGCCGGATTCGGCGTGATCGCCTCAACGTGCTTCCACAGCAGCGGCGCGGCGAAAGCGTACAGGCCGGAATTCGCCAGCCGAATCGAAAGCTGTGCCGGCGTAGCCGCCTTCTGTTCGACGATACCCGTCACGTTTCCCGCGTCATCCAATAGCACTCGGCCGTACCCAGTCGGATCCTCGAGTTCGGTCGCGATCAGCGTGGCCGATTGATCGGACGCCGCGTGCGCGGAAAGCAATCCGCGCAGCGTCTCCGCGGTCAGCAGCGGTGTGTCGCCATAAAGAACGACGACCAGGCCCGGCTCGGATGCGAGCAACGACTTCGCCATCAGCACGGCGTGGCCCGTACCGCGTTGCTCCGTCTGCCGTGCAAAACGGACGCCGCGCGGGGTCAGCAGCGCCTCGACGCGCTCTGCCTGATGCCCGGTAATCACGACGACGTTCTCCGGCCGCGCAATCGCGAGGGCGGCATCGACGACGTGCTCGACGAGCGCGCTGCCTCCGGCGCGGTGAAGAACCTTTGCGTGCTTCGATTTCATGCGCGTGCCGAGGCCCGCGGCGAGGATGACGATGGAGACGTTCATGAATTTGCTTTCTTCGAAACACGTCCTCGGGACGCGGCTTGGGCCTGCCGCCGGCGTCGGCTCAATTGCGCGATTTCAATCGCGATCGCCGCAGCAACGCTCGAATCGTGCCGTGCTTTTACGGCCCGGCGCAGCAAATCGGCGCCGATTACTTTGAGGCCCATCTGTTCAAGCGCATCGATATCGTTGTCCACGGGCCGCGCACTTAGCGCGGCGTACTGCCGCAGCAAGCTCGCTGGAATCGGCCTCGTGTTCACCACGCAGGAATCCAGAAAATCGACACCCGCGTGGTCGTACAACGCCCGCACATGGTCGGACGCCGAAAACTCCGACGTCTCGCCCGGTTGCCACATCAGATTCGAAAAATACATTTTGTGCGCCGCCGAATTCATGATCGCCTTCGGAATCCCGCTCACCAGCAGATTGGGAATCACGCTCGTGAACAACGACCCTGGACCCAACGTAATCAAGTCCGCATTGGCGATCGCATCCAGCGTTTCCGGCAGCGGCTGGCAACGCGCGGGCTTCAAGCTGATCCGCTCGATGCGAGAGCGGCTGCGGCTGATCCGCGATTCGCCCAGCACCCGCTTGCCATTGCTCAGCAGCGCCTCCAGCGTCACGTTCGCCGACGTCGATGGATAGATGCGCCCCAGGCTCGACAGAACCTCCGACGACAGCGACACCGCCTGCGCGAAGTCGCCCGTCAGGTGCGTCAGCGCCGTAAGAAACAAATTTCCGAAACTGTGACCCTTTAGCCCGCGGCCCGACGTGAACCGGTACTGAAACAGTCGCGACAGCAGCGTTTCATCACCCGATAATGCGACCATGCAATTCCGAATGTCGCCCGGCGGAAGCACGGAGAATTCGCGCCGCAGCCGTCCTGAACTTCCGCCGTCGTCGGTGACCGTCACCACCGCTGTAATCTGCACCGGAGCCTCGCCTTGGCCCGCCGGATCGGCAAGCCGGGCGTAGCGCTTCAATCCGTTCAGCAGCGTGGACAGACCCGTGCCCCCGCCGATCGCCACAATGCGCAGTGGTGTCAGTCGGCCCTCCAAATAGTAGTATTTCAAGTTTGCGAGCCTGTCGCCCAGCAACCGCACCGAACTGCCCGCTGGTGACAGCGCTACCGGGAAGGAGATGCTTCCGGCTCCTCGTCGTCCTCGTAGACGGAGATCTGCTCGAGATCGTCGGCTTCGAAGACCGAATCGCAGTCCAGGCAACGCACGTAATCAACATGGTCGCGGCGCGCCATTACTTCTGTCTGCTTGTGCTCACAGAGAGGCATAGAAACGTTTCGATGTTCTAATTGTATGCATACGGCGATTGGTGTCAAGGCCTATTCCTCCCGCGACCTGCCGTCGCTGACCAGGACGGACCGCGAAGCGTTCCTGCTCGCTCCGCAAGCGTCAAGCAGGGCGCTCAGGCGACACTATGTTTCATACGGAGTGCGCCTTCGTCCAGGATCGGAGCCCTTCGTTCGCATGTCTAAATCGCCGGTGTCGAACTTATGACGGATTCCATCGCAAGCTACGCCCTGCTTCTTGGATCGGCCTTCGCTGCCGGCGCTGTAAATTCCGTCGCCGGAGGCGGAACTCTCTTGACCTTCCCCAGCCTCCTCACCGTACTCGGCCCCGTTGCCGCGAACGCCACCAGCACGATGGCCTTGATGCCCGGATCGTTGGCCGCTGCCTGGGCCTACCGCAACGAACTGGCCGCAAGCCGCGTGCATCTCATCCGCCTGCTGCCGCCGAGCCTCCTCGGTGGCCTCATCGGATCCACGCTTTTGATCCGGCTTCCCGAAAAAGTATTCGCGGGCCTCATCCCCTGGTTGTTGATCCTGGCTTCGACGCTCATGCTGTTGCAGCGACCCGTCCAGCGCTGGCTGGGTTCGCATACGGCGCAGAAGCCTACCACGCGAACCGTCGCCGCGATCGTGTTCTTTCAATTCCTGGTCGGCATTTACGGCGGCTATTTCGGAGCAGGCATCGGTATCCTGATGCTCAGTTCCCTCGCGTTTATGGGGATCGGCGGAATCCACGAGATGAACGCCGTGAAGAACATTCTCGCGGCCGCCATGAACGGCGTCACCGTCATCGTGCTCGCAACCTCCAACGTGATCCATTGGAAGTATGCCGTGATGATGGCATTGATGGCGATCGCCGGCGGCTACGCAGGGGCGCGTGTCGCCCGCCGCACCCGGCCGGAATACGTCCGTGCCTTCGTCATCTTTATCGGCTTCGCAGTCGCCGCGTATTCCTGGCTCGCGCGGTAGTTTACTGCCTTCGCCTACTGAATCGTCGCCACCGGAGCCGTCCAGTGCGTCGGCCAATCGCGATCCCGGGCAGGCACGGTCAGCTTCTGCGTCTGCTTCTCTTTGTACATCCGCTTGTCGGCTTCAGCCAGCAGTTGTTCGGCATCGCTGCCATCTTCCGGATACTGTGCTTGCCCCACGGAAAGCGACAGCACATCGTTCTCGCAAACCGTGCGGCCGGATTGCGCTACCAGCGCGCGCAAGCGTGCGATCTTCGCCACGATGTCTTCCGCCTTTATACCGGGCAGAATCATCACGAACTCGTCGCCGCCCATCCGCGCCGTGTAATCGTACTCGCGGCAGCTATCGCGCAAGTTGCGCGCCACTTCGCGCAGCACCTTGTTGCCCTCGAGATGACCGAACCTGTCGTTCACCTGCTTGAAGCCGTTCAAGTCGCACACCAGCACAGCCAGCGGAGAGCCCAGCCGTTTGCAGCGCGACAGTTCGGAATCGAGATGTAAGAACAGCGATCGCGCATTCGGCAGTCCCGTCAGATAGTCCGTCGTCGCCGAACTCTCTGCCTGCCGGTACTTCAAAGCATTCTCGATCGACAGCGAAACCTTCGAACTGATGGCCAGCAGAATGCGCAAGTGATCCTTGCTGAACGCGTCCTTGTCCGCGTGATAGAGCGTCATCACGCCCACCACTCCGTTGACGCCTTCCAGCGGCACCGCAAGCGCCGAGCGCAACGTCGAGAACTTCGAAGCGTCATTCAAGTATCCCGGCTCGACCGACGGATTGCCGTTCACGATCGGCTTGCGATTGTCCGCCACCCATCCCGACAAGCCCTGGCCTACCGGAATCTCCAGCGACGAGAACAACCGGAAATCGTCGCCCGTCACATATTCCGGAATCAGTTTCGATTCCCGCTTGATATACATCGCCATCGAGTGATGCGGAATCATGCGACGCAATCGCATCGCAAGCACCGATAGCGTTTCATCAAGGCTCAACGAATTGCCCAGGTCCTGCGCGAGCTCGAACAATGCCTGCACTTCCTGGCGCGCTGCGGCGATCGAAGTCAGAAAGTCGATCGCGCGCTCGCCGTTCGATTGCAGCATCGGCGTATTCGCCGCCGTGTTTTCAAACCCCGCGGCCGGAGCCAATCCATTGGTGATTTTGACGTCGAGCGACAGCTTCGGCGGATGCGGATTCTTCGCCAGGGCCTTCTTCTCCAGTTCGATATACCGCTTGCCGAGTAGCTCGACAACCTTCGGATCGAACTGTCGTCCCGCCTCGCCGAGCACCACCTTCATCGCTTCATCAAGTGGCAGTGCGCGCCGGTACTGACGGTCTGTCGCCAGTGCATCCAGGCAATCCACCGCCGAAAGAATGCGCGCCCCAATCGGAATTTCTTCGCCCCGCAAGCCGCTCGGATAGCCCGTTCCGTCCCACTTCTCATGATGCGAACGAACGATCGGCACAACCGGGTATGGGAATTGGACGCGCTCCAGAATCTCCGCTCCCACCACCGGATGGATCTTCATCTTTTCGAACTCTTCCGGTGTCAGCCGGCCCGGCTTCGAGATGATATGCTCCGGTACCGCGAGCTTGCCGATGTCGTGCAGCAGCGAAGCTGCCTGCAGCGCTTCGAGCTCATGCGGCGGCAACCCGAGTTCCTTGCCGAGTTCCATCGCATACACCTGCACCCGCTGCAAATGATCGTGTGTCGTGTGATCCTTCGCTTCAATCGCCAGCGCCAGCGCTTCGATCGTACGCAAGTGGAGCGACGACATCTCTTCGGCATGAAGCTTCTCGTCTTCGAGCCGCGCCAGATACAAGCAGTAAGAACGATAAATCAGGTAAACGACCGGTACAATCAACAACGCCGTCTGCCAACCCACGTATCGATTCGCCAGGCTCGACAGATACGCAATCCCCGCACCCACCAGGTAGTACGGCAGCGACCAGAAATAGCACTCGCGCCAAATCTGCCGGAACGGCTTGTCCTCCGTCATCGAGATGATCAGCGAAACCGGGAACGTGTTCATCAGGAAGAACGAAATCGTCGCCAGCACCAGCCGCACCGAGATGTCGAGGCTCGGCTGCGACAACACGGGCGAGTGGAACACGTAGTTCGTCACCCAGATCGCGTTCGCCACGCTCGCGACGTTGAACAGAATCTGCACCGGCCGCGTCGATCGCTTCGATTGCAGCAGGCATTGCAATACGGTCGTTAATGCACCCATCAACAGCGTTTCCGCTAGTGTCAGTTCGATGATTCCGAATAAGATGAAGAGGAAGTTGACCGAAAGCGTTCCCGCCATCGTCGGAAACGTGATCTTTAGGCCCGATGCCGCAAGCGCCACCACCAGATAGCAGCCATACTTGACGAAATCCGGCGATTCCCAATGCGCGAATCCCGTCAGGAGTACGGCGATTCCAAAGGCGGAGACCACCGACACGTAGAACCGCGTCTGCTGTGGCAGCGGCTCCGGATTTCCGATCTGCGCAGGCATAGAGCTTCTGCCAAGAGCACTCGCCTTGCCAAATCGCATTCTGCGTCTAACTCATAGACCGCAAACAGGATAACTCCACTGGTCCAGTTCGCCCCAACGTTTGTCGCACGCGCCACTTTGTCGCAACCTCTCAACCCGATTGTTGCGAAAACTCCCTATCCAATTGCAACTAAGCACCTTCGTACCATGCGACGTTTTGTCCCGATCAGTAGTTCGAACGCCCCACGTACGGCTCTTTTCGGGCCCTTCTAGGGGGAACCGTCTAGCGCGAAGCGGCCCTACCCATGCCGAAATAGGGAGTATAACCGGAAATTCATGAGCCTTATGTCACATTACGTTGAGCCGCGCATCTACCTCGGCATGCCGGCCATTGTGGTCAGCGAGCCAATGCGCAGCCTGTTACTTACCGCCGAACGCGCCGCCGCCACCTCCGCCACAGTCCTCATTCTTGGAGAAAGCGGCTGCGGTAAGGAACTGGTCGCGCGTGCGATCCATCAGAACTCCATGCGTGCCTCCCGCGCCTGGGTCGACGTCAGTTGCGCCGCCCTGCCGGAACACCTCATGGAGAGCGAACTGTTCGGCTATGAGAAAGGTGCCTTCAGCGGCGCCGACACCGCCAAGCCCGGCTTGTTCGAACTCGCGCATCAAGGTACCTTGTTTCTCGATGAAATCGGCGAACTCGAACCCAAGATGCAGGTCAAGCTCCTGCGCATCCTCGACGGAGTGCCCTATTATCGCCTCGGCGGAACGCGCAAAGTCACGGTCGATGTCCGCATCGTCGCCGCCACCAATCAGGACCTCGAAAAGGCAGTCGCGGAAGGCCGCTTCCGCGGCGACCTGTTCCACCGCCTGAGCCAGATTGCCCTCAAGGTACCCCCACTGCGCCATCGCTTGGACGACATCGCTCCCCTGGCCTATCATTTCCTGGCGCTGCAAAATCCCGCCTTGCGCTTCTCGCATTGCGCTCTCGAAGCGCTCTTGCGTCATGCGTGGCCCGGCAACATCCGCGAGCTGCGCAACACTGTCATTCGTGCGGCGGTAATGGCGAGAGAGCCCGAGATTCGCGCCGCGCACCTGCCCGCGGAATTCCGGCTCACGGCCATTCGGCATCATGCCCCCGTGTCCCCAAGCCACCCTCCTTCGGCCACGCTCGACGTGATGGAGCGTCGTATGATTTTTGAAACCCTTGAGCGCACGGGCGGCCACCAGCAACGGGCCGCTGAGATCCTGGGCATTTCGCGCCGTACCCTCAGCAGAAAACTGAAGACCTACGACATGGAAGGCTCCGTCGTCGAGATGAGCGCGAGGACGGCCTGACCGCCGCGCATCTTGAGCAGCAGGCAGGTCGCATGACGGGCACATCCGAGAAACGAAAAGAACCGCGCCGCAACGCGTCGGGGCACGTTCGCGTACGCTTCTCGGATCCCGGCCTCATCGATCTTGAGGGCGGCCTCGTCGATTTCAGCGGGAGCGGATTCCGCATGTCGCACGCATGCACCGCGCTCGAAACCGGCGTCGTCGTCGAGTTCTGGCATTCCGCCGCGTCCGGACACGCGCGCCTCATGTGGAACCGCGTCATGCCCGGTGGAATTGAATCCGGCTTCCTCGTAATCGCTTCCGCGTAATCCAATGACCGGCCCCATCCCGCCGCACGCTCTCGATATGCGTTGCTACAATACTGTCTTGCCCCTCCCGAGACTGATCCCGGTCGCAATGCTCGCCCTGACCCTTGCCAGTTGCGCCAAGCAGCAGCCGGTCCAAGCCAAACAGGATTCCGGACCCGTGTCCGTCAATACCGCCATCGTCGCTTCGCGGGACGTCCAGCGCATCGTCGAAAGCGTCGGAACCATGTTCCCGTTTGATGAAAGTGTCATCAGCGCGGAAATCGACGGCCGCGTCGACGACATCAAAGTCGACCTCGGAGACTCCGTTGCTTCGGGCCAAGTACTGATCCACGTCAACGATGAAGAGCAGAAACTACTCGTCCAACAAAACGAGTCGATCTTGTTTCAATCGCTCGAACGCCTCGGGTTGAAGAACGAGCTCGATCGCATCAAAGACGTCCGCGACGCGCCCGAAGTCCGCCGCTCCCAAGCCGACCTCACCGACGCCAGCCAGCGCCTCACTCGCGTGAAGTCGATGGTCGATCAGGGCATCGCCGCGCTAGCGGATCTCGACTCCGCGCAGGCGCGTCAAAAGTCCGCCCTCGCAGCCTACGATTCGTCGCTCAACCAGGCGCGCAACATGATTCAGGCGGTCGAGCAGTATCGCGCCCAGCTCGACTTCCAGCGCAAGAAGCTCCGCGACACTTCCGTCCGCGCGCCCTTTGCCGGTTTCGTCAAGGAGCGCACCGTCAACCCCGGCCAGTTCGTGCGCGTCAACACCCCGCTCATCACACTCGTCAAAGTCGACCCCATCCGCCTCAAGCTCGACGTGCCGGAGCGCATGGCGCCCTGGATCAAAGTCGGCCAGATCGCCGAAGTCAGCGTCGAGGCATATCAGGATAAAAAGTTCCGCGGCAAGATCTGGCGCATTTCGCCCACCGTCGAACAGGCCAAGCGTACCTTTGTCGTCGAAGTGTTGATCGAGAATCCCGGCGCGGCCCTCAAGCCCGGCTCTTACGCGCGCGCCCGCATCCCCACCGACAAGGTCGAACGCATCCACGTCGTTCCCAATCGCGCCGTGGCCTACGTCTACGGCACCAATAAAGCGTACGTCGTGAGTGATGGCAAGATCGCCGTCCGCGAAGTGAAACTGGGCGATCACTTCCCCGACGAAGTCGAAATCGTCGAAGGCGTCACCGACGGTGAGATGGTCGCCACCTCGAATCTTCCCCGACTCGACACCGGCGTTAAGGTCTCCGCGAACACAACCAACGCGGATAAACAAACCTCTAAACCCGGACTCTAGACCGGGCCGATGGTGCACTTTCCCGCAGCGATTACGATCAACCGTATTTCATCCACGACTTCCGCGCGTTCTCCGGCATCCGCCCGGTGCCGTGCGCCATCCACCAGACCGAGTATCGCAATCGCGTGCCGCTCGCGGACTGACTTCCGATTCTTACAATCCCAAGCAATACGCTTCAGGGCGCAATGAAATTCGTCCGCGGCAGCGCGGTACAATACACTGCAAGGAAAATATTCATGCCCATGCGGCCCGGCTTCCACACCATCACGCCCTACCTCAGCATTCGAGATTCCGTCGCGGCGCTCGTGTTTTTCGAGAAAGCCTTCGGCGCGGAGACTACCTACCGGCACGCCGATTCGAATGGAGTCATCCGCCACGCCGAACTCCGCATCGGCGACTCCCACCTCATGTTGCACGAAGAGGTTCCCGAGTTCAAGAGCGTGCAAGCCATGGGCGGCTCGCCGCTGAATCTGTTTCTCTATGTCGATGACGTCGATGCCTTCATCGCGCGAGCAGTCGCCGCGGGAGCAACCGAGATCGGAACCATCAAGGATCAGCCCCACGGCCGTTCCGGCGGCGTCTACGATCCCTTCGGTCTCAGCTGGTGGGTGACAACGCACAAAGACCCGGCGCCCTCATAGCGCCACCGCACCAAACAAACACCGACCGCGACGGTTACGGAGCGGACACCACCCCCCCCTCGCGTCAGAAGCCCACTTCATTCCCCGAACGCCCCCGCTATAACCCCGGGTTTTTACCCGGGGTCGCTTCCCCGCGCATCCCCCCGCCCGCGAAAGCAAGCGTGTCGCGTATACGTTACACTGTCACTCAGGAATGACATCCTGCTTCCTCCGCGCTGCGCCGCCCGTCATGGCCGCTTTCCTCTTCATCGCGGGCTGCCTCGCGCAAGACGCCGCCGCTCAATTGTTCGGATCGATTCTCGACCCCTCCGGTCTCCCCGTCAGAATCGCCGCCGTCCATGCCGAGAACCAAGCCACTCTGGCAAGCTTCCGTGTAACCTCGGACGATCGCGGTGACTACCACCTCATGGGCTTGCCCCCTGGCCAATACACGCTTCGCGTGGAGACCAGAGGCTTTCATACCTATCGCCAATCCGGAATTGTTCTTCGCGCCGGAGACCGCCCCACCCTCGATTGTCTGCTCGCCCTGGGCGCGCAATCGCAATCCATCGACGTCGTCGCCGACGCGTCTCTACTCCAAACCACCACCGGCGAAGTCAGCTTCCGCGTCGACCGGACGCGCGTCGAAAGCCTCCCGCTCGACGGCCGCAACTTTGTGCCATTAATCGCCCTTGCACCCGGAGTCGCGTTGCCCGGCGGCGGATCTCTTTTCCCCCGCATCAACGGCAGCCGTCCCCGCACCAATGAGTACATCTACGACGGAATCAGCGTCCTGCAGCCGGAGCCCGGTCAGGTTGCCTTCTATCCAATCATTGACGGCATCGCCGAGTTTCGTGTCAACGTCAACTCGTACTCGCCCGAATACGGCCGCTCGAACGGCGGCGCGGTCCTCGTATCCGGCAAAGCCGGTACCAATACCTTCCACGCGACGCTGTTCGAGTTCTTCCGCAACGAAGCGCTGAACGCCCGCAACTACTTCGCATCTTCGGGGCCGAAGCCCGTCTTCCGCCGCAATCAATATGGCTTCGCCGCCGGTGGCCCGATCGAACGAAACAGAACCTTCTTCTTCGCCGACTGGCAGGGCTCGCGCCTCCGTACTGGCATCACGCGTTTCAGCACGGTCCCTCTCGACGCCCAGCGCGCGGGCATCTTCGCCGCGCCGATCTACGATCCACTCACGCGCACGCCGTTTCCGAACAACACGATTCCCTCGAATCGCTTTGACCCCGTTGCCGCGCAAGTGCTCGCGCGCTATCCGTCCGCCAATCTGTCCGGCACGGCCAACAACTACGTGCGCACCGCGGTCGAGCCTGACAACCAGGATCAGTTCGACCTCCGCATCGATCGCTCCATCGGTGCCAAGCACCGCGTGTCTACCCGCTACAGCTACTTCCGAGATCAGGATCGCCCCGTCACGCCGCTCCCCGATGGCAGCGGCACGCTGACCTCCGGCGTCATCGGAAATGCGACCACGCGCGGCGACGGCTTGGCCGCCGAACATACCTGGACCATCACGCCGCGCCTGCTCAATCAAGCCCGCTTCGGCTTCACTCGCCGCGACTGCAACCAGGCGTCGCTTGAAACCAGCGGCCTCGCGATCCCCGGTATTCCGGCGAACTCCTTCGGAACCGCCATGCCCATCTTCGCCGTCACCGGCTTTCAGCAGATCGGGCCCACCGCGAATGCAAACTCGAATTTCACGACGTTCGTCATGCAGTTCGCCGACACGGTCTCGATGAGTCGCCGCCGCCGCACACGCAAGTTCGGCGTCGATCTCCGTCGCGAAGCCCTCGACAATCTGACGCCACCCAATCCCGCGGGATTCTTCTCCTTCACAAATACCGGAACCAACGCCACTGGAATCGCCACTAGCGGCAGCCCTGTCGCATCGTTGCTGCTCGGTCAGGTCAACTCCTTCTCCATCGACATTCAGGAGCAGGCCGCCCGTCAGCGCGCCAACATTGCGGAGTTCTTCGCGGGCGACGACTGGCGGCCCACAGCCCGCCATTCGCGCGCTGTTTCCGAAGGGTTCGGTCAAGGTAGTGACCTTCGCAATCTGGGAACAGGGATTTGTCGTGCGGCCGGGCAATCCCAAGAAGATTGTTTCAGCCGCCGATCTCGGCCGTAAGGGCGTGTCCATTGTGAATCGCGACCAGGGCGCGGGAAGCCGTGAATTGCTGGATCAGAGGTTGCAGGAAGCCGGTGTTTCCGAGCACCGCGTGAAAGGCTACAACCGGATCGCGAGCGGCCATCTTGCAGCGGCTCTCGTCGTCAGTCGGAACGAAGCGGACTGCTGCCTTGCTACGCGCTCGGCGGCACGGGCATTCGGGCTGAGTTTTGTTCCACTAGCGACGGAGCGTTACGACCTGGTGATCCCGAGAGCGAACCTGCGACTGGCCGGGGTCGCGGCGTTGCTGGATGCGCTGAATCGCGCAGCGTTGCGAAGGCGCCTAGAGGTTCTCGCAGGGTACGATACAAGCCGAACGGGCGACGTCCAACTGGCGTAAAGTCCAACTGGCGCAAAGTCCAACTGGCGCAACGATAAGCTCAACCGCCAGACACGCCCGTACAGGGTCGCCGCCGGAGAGTTAATCCCGCCCTTCAAGGCGGGGATGCTGAGGCTATTTCCCTAGCGAAATGCACCAAATCCGAGCCGCGACCAAAGCGGCCCGAAGGGCCGCGTCGGGAGCGGATTCACCAGCCGGCACTCAGCACTGCTGCTGCCAAGACTGAACAACCTACAGGGTCGCCGCCGGAGAGTGAACGGATCTCTCCCATACCGACAGCGCCGATTTAATCCCGCCCTTCAGCGCGCGACCTTACGGTCGCGCCTCGATCTATCCCCGGGTGTTAACCCGGGGATTCCATTCTAGAAGTAAAACTTCGCGCCGATCTGGATGATGCGGGCGTCGCGATAGGAGAGCACCGTGCCGAAGGTCGCGGGCGTCGCGAGACCGGCGCCTAGACCGCTCGGGTTGGTGTGGTTGAACACGTTCGTCGCTTCGCCGCGGAGTTGGAAGCGGAAACGCTGTTCCGCGCCGAAACGCACGTTCTTCGAGATCGAAAGATCGGTGCGAATCAGGCCCGGGCCTCGCACGACGCTGCGTCCCGAGGTGCCGAGGCGATGCTCGGAGTTCGGGATGTTGGCGAAGCAGGCGGTGTTGAAGTACTGGAAGCGGGACTGCGTAAAGCCCTGCGTGGGGTCGCAGATGTTGTCTGGCCGAAAGCCGGCGGCGCTGGCTCCGAGGATGCCAAGGCCGGCGGAATCGGTTCCGGCGGTGGTGACAGTGAGCGGAAGGCCGCTGTTCAGGTATTGGATGGCCGAGAGCTGCCAGCCGCCGAGCGCTTTGCCGGTGATGCCCTTCTGCGCCTTCATGAACGGAATCTCGTAGACGCCGTTAAATGTGAAGACGTGACGGCGATCGAACGGAGCAGCCGCGTAATCAAGAGCGCGATTGTAGAAGTTTTGCGGCGCGTTGCTGCGATCGCTGCCGTTGTCGGTGAGATTCTTCGCCCAAGTATAGGAGAACGAAACCTGCGCGTCGCCGAAGAAACGCTTCTGGCCGTTGATCTGCAGGGCGTGGTAGTTCGAGTTGAACCAGGGCTGGACGACGTTGATCGCGCCATAGCCCAGGTAGGGGCGGATGGTATTGAGCAACGGCGCGTTCGCCGAGGTGACCACGGCGGTGGTCGGGAATAGACCGGAGGTGAAGGCCTGATTCGGACGAACGGTGTTGATGTCCGTGATGCCGAGCAGGTGGGTTCCCTTGGTTCCGACGTAGCCCACACTAAGGACCGTGGTCTTCGTGATCTGATGTTGGACGTCGAGGCTCCACTGTTGGTTGTAGGGAGATCGGCCGTCGGTGGCGGTTCCACGAAGTACTTTCGGAGAGTTGGCGATCGTGGCCGTGCCGCCGCCGGGATTCTGGAGCGAGGTCTGCTGAATCGTCGCGACGTTCACGAAGGGAGGATTGGTGAAGATGTTTTGCTCGTAGATGCCGACCAGTGTCGAGTCATACGAGATTCCGTAGCCGCCGCGAATGGCGGTCTTGCCTTTCTTGAACGGATCCCATGCGAAGCCGAAGCGCGGAGCAAAGTTGTTGCTGTCCTGGTTCGCGATGTTCGCGCCGAACGGCGAGTTCTGATTGTTGATGCTGATGCCGTTCGAGTACTTCTGCGCGTCGACGCCAGGGGCAAGCAAGCCCGTGGCGGTGAAACCCGGAGCGGCAGAGGCTTTGTAGAGCGCCGGGTCGAAGGTGGTGAGTTGGCCGTTCGCGTCCGTGGGCTGACGGAACAGCGAATAGCGAAGGCCAACGTTGAGCGTGAAGTTCGAGCGCACGCGCCAATCGTCTTGCACAAACATCTCGGTCTGCTTCACGCGGATGTCCGGCGTCAGATCGAGCGAGGACTGCGTAAACGTTGCGACGTTGCCGGTCAAGAAGTTCGCCCAGGCCTGTTCAAAGGTGGTGGCGCCGCCTTCCGGAATCTGCGCGGCGGACGAGACGAACGCAAACGAAGCCTGATTTCCGGAGCCGTTGTTCTCGTTCTTCTGATACTTGTTGAACGTGACGCCGGCCTTCACGACATGCGAACCCCAGATCTTCGTGATGTTGTCGAAGAAGTTGTAGTTGCGGTTGAAGTTACGGTACTGGCCGAAGCTGCCAATGCCGGTTCCGCCGGTGAACGAGAGGCCTGGAACCTGATTCAGCGTAACCGGGAAGGGCAGGTTCGGCTTGATGTTCGGCGAGTTGGTGCGTGCGGCGAGTCCGGCGGGGTCGCTAAGAATCGCGCCGTAGGAGTAATTGAAGCCCGCTTCGTTCAGTAGCGTCGGGCGAATGGTGGCGCTGTAGCGCACGACCCAACTGCGGCCCGGAGCGTTGGTGTTGGTGATGGAGACGCCAGGAACCGGGAGGCCGGTAAAGAGGCCCTGAGGCTCAACGGTCGGAATCGTATCCGAGAGGAAACGGACCGAGACGCGATTCTTTTCATTGAATAAGTGATCGAACTTCACCGATTCCTGACGGAAGTTATACACATTGCGGAACAGGTTGGTCTGCGCGATGGCCGTGGCCGATAGCGGCAGCTTCGAGTAGATGTCCTGGATGTACTGTTTCGCAATCGGATCGATGTTGGTGATCTGCTGGGTCACGTTGTTGCAGTTGTTGCCGGTGTAGGACGAGCAGATGGGCCGCGCGAAGGTGCCGTTGATCATGCCGGTGGTCGGCAGGGTGGCGATGGCGGTTGCGAAGGTGATGACGCGGCGGAACTCCTGCGAGAAGAAGAAGAACGTCCTATTCTTGCCGTTGTAGAGTTTCGGGATGATCACCGGGCCGCCGACGGTGTAGCCGAAGTTGTTGTAGCGAAGCGGCGGAATGTTTGCAGTGCCATCCGGACCGAGATTGACGCGGTTGGCATTGTTGAGAAAATTGTTTGCGGCAAACGCATTGTTGCGCACGAATTCGTACACATTGCCGTGAAACTGGTTGTTGCCGCTCTTGGTGATGACGCTGATCTGGCCACCGCCGGCGCGGCCGGTGTCGGCCGAGTAGCCGCTGCGCGAAACCTTGAATTCCGCAATGGCGTCGATGCTGGGCGTCGTCAAAAGGGTCAGGTTCGAACCGCGATCGACGTTATCCGCGCCGTCGACGGTCCAGTTGCTGCCGGAGTTGCGAGCGCCGTTGATCGCGAACGGAATGACGGCGGTCGCGCCGGAGGGCAGCGTGGTACCGACGTACAACTGATCCACGTTCGATTGGCTTACGCCGGGCATAAGCGCAACAAGTTGCGCATAGCTGCGGGTGACGAGCGCCAGTTCACGGATCTGCGATCCGTTCACCGTGGTCGCCTGTACGTTCGACTGCAGTTCGACAGCGGTGGGTGCCGCTTCGACGGTGATTTCCTGACTCGTATCGCCAACATCGAGACGAATGCTGACGGTCAGTTTGTCGTTGACCTGCAGCTGAATCCCGCGCTGCGTTGACTTCTTGAAGCCTTTGGCTTCGACGGAAACGGTGTACTTGCCGATCGGCAATTGCGGAGCCGCATAGTTGCCTTCGGTGTTGGTTGTAGTTGTAAGTAGGACAGCATTCCGATCGGATGCTGTAATGGTGACCGTCGCGCCGGGGACTCCCGCTCCGGACTGGTCGACCACTGTACCCACGATAGAGCCGTTGGTGTCTTGTGCAAAGCACGCAACAGCCATAGCTAACGAGGCTAATAGTAAACGCATAGTAACCCAATGTTATCAAATCTCCGGCGTGTGCAGTCGCGTAAGTTAGGACCGTAATGGGTCTATTTCACAGGAGGTTACGTGCTAACGCGCGACGAATCACCGTGGGGCGAGGCAATTGCTTTTGCGGGGGTCCGGAAGAGCGAGGGGGCAAGCAAGAGGATGAGGGTTCGCATGCGGGCGCAATGCGGCCGTACTTGCCGATCCGGCAAGAGAAATTCGAACGAGCGTGACAGTCCCGGTTTCCATTCCCCGCAGCCTTTGCCTACTTCCACCAGCCTGCAACGGCGTCGCGCGGTTGCCGCGCCAGAATGTGCTGCGCCATCTCTTTCAAACGATCCGCCTGCGTCACCGGACCGATCCAGCAGTGGCCCTTGGCTGCTCCGTACATAAAAGAGCCTTCGTAGTGTGGATTCTCGGTCTTCTTCATCCACTCTTCCATCTTGCGGACCGCGTTGTTGAGGAAAAAGTTGTCGGCGTCGCCCGTGTAGACGAATAACTTTCCGGCGATTTTCGGCCCGACCTGCGACCAGTTCTTCTCCAAGTAGTAACGAAGGTCGTAGTTGTCTTTCCAATACTGGGCGACCTGGGGGTTGATGACGCCGGTCTTCTTCTCCCACAGCGGTTCGAAGAAGCCGTCCTTGCCGAGCGGGCCGAAGACGGCGGACCAGATGTCGAGCTGCTCCGTCGAACGGCCGCGCGTCCCGCTGACGAGTTCGTAGATGTTGCGCTCTTCCTGCGTCTGCCGGATCTGGCCGTTGATCTCGCGGCTATTGATGGTCGGCACTCTGCGCCATTCCTGTTGCTTGTAGTAGGCGTTTTTGTCGTTGTAGATGTCGATGCCTTCGACGTCGCCGAAGTCGACGGAATCCGGACAGTAGGCCCAACTGCCGCCAAAGAAATCGGGGTGGAAGATTTGCAGTGCGAGCGCCTCCCAGCCGCCGGTAGATCCACCGGCGAGCAGGCGCGCCCAGGGCTGGCGAATGATGCGGAAGCGCTTTTCGATCTCGGGGATAAGCTCTTTCAGGATCGCGTCGCCATACGGGCCGACGTTGACGGAATTGACGGCGTAGGAATCGTCGAAATACGGCGTCGGATGCTGGAGCGTGACGGCGATCATGCGTGGGAAGTTGTCCTTGATCCACTCGTTGTAGAGTTCCTCCCCGGGCTTGCCGACTTGGAATCGCAGCGGTGCGGCGAGCGAGAAGTGGCCCTGCTCGTACAGCACGGGATACGAAATGGTTGACGTGGCGTAGTCGCGGGGCAGCAGCACCGTCGCGCCAAGATAGATCGGGCGGCCCCAGAATTTGGTCAGCATCGGGCTCTGGATTTTGAAGCGCTTCACCCATTCGGTGTCCGCCGGAATCTCGACCGGCGAAATCACTTGGTCGCACTGGATCTTGATCGCGTAGCCCTTCGTTGCGTCAACGCTCACCTTGCGCGGAACGCTATAGAGGTTGCCGGGCGAGCGCGTCCAGTGCTGACCTTCCCATTGATCGTCGTGCATCCAGACGACGTGGCCGTCGGCGCGCTTGAATTCTGAGTAGACATTGACGAAGGCCTGCACGAAGTACTCGCCGGACGGGATTCCGGCCAGGCTGGTGACGGGCGAACCGAGGTCGGTCGAGTCGATGATCGCCGTCTGGCCGGGCTGCAGCTTCTCCACGTCGCGCCCGAAGAACGGGATTCCGGTGCGGCCCACCTGCATCCGCGGCTCTTTCTCATTCGTCCGCGAAATCATGATGTAGACACGACCGGTGACCGGAGTCGGACGCGCGGCGTCGGAGAACGAGATTTCAAATCGGGTGTCGGCGGCGAACGCCGATGTAGCGAGCAGGCAAAACGCGGCGAAGGTTCTCATCGGAGTCTTTCTACTCTATGACAATCGGCTCGCCTATTTGTCGAGGCCGAGAGTCGTGATCGTGGGTCCGATCCGCGAGTTGCCGCTGCCACCGCAGTCCGGGCAGTTTCCCGAGCCATGGCATTTCGGGCATTTGGGCTCACTGGATCCGAGGTTCAGGTTGACGCCCGTGCCGGTGCACGCGGCGCATTGACCCGTGCCGATGCACAATTGGCAGCCGCGCCGTCCCTGGGAAACAAAAAGCGAGTTCATAGAGTTGCCAACGATGATATATCCTTGGGCAAAGCCATGCGACGACTGTTGCTAATCGGACTTCTTTCCGCGCTCTGCTTCGGCGCGGATACGCCGAAGACGAAGTATTCCGAACGCCAACGCAATTTTTGGTCGTTCCGCCCGATGCAGAATCCGCCAGCGCCTGCGGTAAAAGACGCGGCGTGGGCGCGATCGGCGATCGACCGGTTTGTCCTCGCAAAGGTCGAAGAGAAAGGCCTTAAACCGGCTCCTCCTGCCTCAAAACAACAACTGCTGCGGCGCGCGACCTACGATTTGACGGGCCTTTCGCCGTCGCCGGCGGAAGTGCAGGCGTTTCTAGCCGACGATTCGCCGGACGCCTACCGGAACGTAATCGACCGCCTGCTCGCCTCTCCCCGCTACGGCGAACGCTGGGGAAGGCATTGGCTGGATGTCGCCCGCTATGCGGATTCCACAGGCGCGGACGAGGACCATCGCTATCCGCACGCGTGGCGCTATCGCGACTACGTCATTGATGCGTTCAACCGCGACGTGCCGTACGACCGCTTTGTGATGGAGCAAATCGCCGGTGATCTGTTGCCTCCTCCGCCAGGAAAAGAAGTCAACGAGAGCGGCATCGTCGCTACGGGATTCCTGTCCATCGGTCCTCGGCTGATCGCGGAGCAGGACAAAGTGAAAATGCTCTACGACTTTATCGACGAGCAGATCGATACGACGACGCGCGGCATTCTCGGGATGACGGTCGCGTGCGCGCGCTGCCACGATCACAAATTCGACCCCATCGCGACGCGCGACTACTATTCGCTGGCGGCGATTTTTGCGAACACGAAGTCGTGGAAGAAAGTCGGCACGGGCGGCGTGTCTGAGATCCACTATTCGCCCATTGCGCCCTCCGCGGAAGTGAAGATCTACGAAGGGCAGCAGGCGAAGATTCTGAAGGTCCGCCGCGAGGTCGAGTTCCGCACATATCAAGAGGCCGAGCGCTACGCGGCGCCGTTGCGTTCGCAAGTGGCGCGCTACATGGAAGCCGTGTTCGAGGACAACAACGAGTGGCTGGATCAGGTGGTGTTTGCCCGCTGGAAGAAGTTCCTGATGCCCGATCGAGACCCGCAACCGTTGCTCGATGCCTGGCACAAAGCGACACCAGAGAACTACAGGCAGGTCGCGCAGACATACCAGGACCGCTTCGACAAGGAAGCTGCGGAATGGGATCGGCGGGTTGCGGAGTGGCGCGCGAAGGTGGCGGAGGCGCGGGCCAAAGACGCCGTGATTCCGGGCAAGCCGGCGTTGAAGGACGGCGATGTGCGATTTCTGCGGCGCGTGTTGCTCGAGCGCTTTGACCCACTGGCGCTGCCCGAGAGCTGGACGATACCGGCGGAGATCAAGGCTTTGAATGCGGAGTTGGATGCTTTGCGGAAGGCCTCTCCCCCAGAGCCCGCGATGGCCTGCGCCGTGACAGAAGGCGAGTCGGTCAAGCAGCAGGTGTTTGTCCGGGGAGACGCAAAGAGTCCGGGCGAGGATGTGGATCGGGCCGTGCCCGAAGTGATGACAGGGGTCCTCGGGCAGCCGGAATTCAGCGGCGGCAGCGGTCGCCTCGGATTGGCGCAATGGATCGCGAATCCGAAGAATCCCCTCACGGCGCGCGTGATGGTGAACCGCATTTGGCAAGGGCATTTCGGAGAAGGTTTGGTGCGCACGCCAAGCAACTTCGGCGTACTTGGATCGCGGCCAACGCACCCGGAATTGCTGGATGCGCTCGCCTCGCAGTTCATCGCCGATGGCTGGAGCATGAAGGCCATGCACCGGCGCATTATGCTTTCTGCCGTCTATCAGCAGTCGAGTGAAATCACCCGCAAGAAGGCTGATGAGGACCCGGAGAACAAGCTGTTATCGCACTTTGCGCGGCGTCGTCTGGATGTAGAAGAGATCCGCGACGCGATGCTCGCGATGGATGGCTCGCTCGATTTCACTATGGGAGGCACCTTGCAAGCGGGCACCGGAACCGATGGCGAGAACGATGCGAAGCGCTTGAGCATCAGTCCCGATTCGAGCAAGCGACGCACCGTCTACCTGCCGCTGCGCAGGTCGAATCTGCCGACTTTGCTGAATCTTTTTGATTTCAGCGACGCCACGACCACCTGTGAAGGGCGCGACCGCACCAACGTGGCGCCGCAGGCGTTATTCATGATGAACGCTCCGTTCGTTGAGGAGCGCGCCGTGCGGTTGGCGAAGGAAGGGCTCGACGCCGCCGGTTTGTATTTGCGGATTCTTGGGCGTTCGGCCACGCGCGAAGAGATCGCGCAGGCGAAAGATTACATCGCGACGCGGGGCGTGAAGAGCTTCGCACGCATTTTGCTCGCTTCGAATGAGTTCATCTATGTCGACTAACGAACAACAGCGAATTTCGCGGCGCGCCCTGCTGCGCTACACATCCTGCGGGTTCGGCTCGCTGGGCCTGACGTCGATGATCGCGAGCGCCGGTACGGCCGCAATTGCGAATCCGCTGGCACCCAGGAAAGCCCCGTATCCGGCCAAGGCGAAGCGCGTCATCTTCCTGTTCATGCACGGCGGCCCGTCGAGTATTGATACGTTCGACTACAAGCCGAAGCTTGCCGAATACAACGACAAACCCCTGCCCTTCAAACGCCCGCTGACATTCGCCGAAGGCAATACGGGCAACCTGATGAAGTCGCCGTGGGAATTCAAGCAGCACGGCAAGAGCGGCCTTTGGGTCAGCAGCCTTTTTCCGAAGGTCGCCGAGTGCGTCGACGACATCTGCATGCTGAAGAGCGTGGTCGGCGATAGCGTGGCGCATGGCGGCGCCAGTTTGCAATTGCATACCGGCTCGAACACATTCACGCGTCCGGCTATGGGCTCCTGGGTGGTCCACGGCCTTGGCAGCGAGAATCAGAATTTGCCGGGCTTCGTCACGATCAAGCCGGCGCTGGCGCACGGCGGGGCGAAAAATTGGTCGAGTGCGTTTCTGCCCGCGGCGTATCAAGGCACCGCGATCGGCAATGCGGGTATTAAGCTCGACGATTTGAAAGAGCCTATTGAGTATCTGTCGAATAAGGGTCTGACGCCCGAGCAACAACGCTACGAACTGGACATGCTCCAGAAGGTGAACCGCCAGCACGCGGCCATGCGCGAGAACGACGGCGAGCTTGACGCGCGCATTCAGGCATTCGAACTTGCCTTCCGCATGCAGTCAGAAGCTCCGGAGGCCTTTGACACCGATCGGGAAAGCGACGCGACCAAGAAGCTCTACGGTCTCGACGATCCGGATACCAAAGACTTCGGCTGGCAATGCCTTCTCGGGCGGCGTCTGCTCGAACGCGGCGTGCGCTTCGTGCAGTGTTCGCACAGCTATAAGTGGGACCAGCACTCGGAACTGGTTCGACTGCATACGCACAACGCACGCGAAGTCGACAAACCGATCGCGGGACTATTGAAGGATCTGAAGTCTCGCGACATGCTGAAAGACACGCTCGTGATCTGGGGCGGAGAATTCGGGCGCACGCCGATCGCCGAAGGCGGCGACGGCCGCGACCATAATCCGTACGGCTACACAATGTGGATGGCCGGCGGCGGCGTAAAGCCCGGCTTCAGCTACGGCGCAACCGACGACTTCGGCTACTACGCCGTCGAGGACCGCATGCACCTGCACGATCTTCACGCGACGATCCTGCAGTTGCTCGGCTTCCATCACAAAGAGCTGACGTACTTCTACGGGGGCAGGCATCACCGCCTTACAGACGTGCACGGCGAGGTCGCCGAGAAGATCATCGCGTAAGCTGTACACGCCCAAACTTGCCCTTGCCGCAACTGCGATAATGGCCAGTTCATGCATCGCTACACTCAGTTTTACATCGACGGAGGCTGGCAATCGCCAGCCGGTACTGGAATGATCGACGTGCTGTCCGCGTCGACGGAAGAGGTCATCGGATCGGTTCCAGAAGGCACCGCCGCGGACATCGATCGCGCCGCAACTGCTGCCGCGAAGGCGTTTCCGGCCTGGAGTCAGACTCCGGTGGAAGAGCGCGCGCAGTGGATCGAGAAGCTGGCCGTCGGCCTCAAGGCGCGCGTCGACCAGATCGCGAACATCATTGCGCAAGAGGTCGGCACGCCGATTGGCATTGCGACCGCAATTCAGGCCGGCTTGCCGATTGCCGTGACTGGATCCTACGCGAAGATCATTCGTGAGATGCCGCTCGAACGCGAGATTGGCAATTCGCTGATCGTGCGCGAGCCCTATGGCGTTGTGGGCGCAATCACGCCCTGGAATTATCCGCTGCATCAGATCATGGCGAAAGTGGCCCCGGCATTGGCCGCGGGCTGCACGGTCGTATTGAAGCCCAGCGAAGTTGCGCCGTTGAACGCTTTTCTGCTTGCGGAAGTCTGCATCGAGATCGGGCTTCCCGCGGGTCTGTTGAACATCGTCACCGGCTACGGCCCGGTGGTCGGCGAAGCGATTGCGTCGCATCCGTTGGTCGACATGGTGAGCTTCACGGGATCCGTCCGCGCGGGCAAGCGCGTCGGATCGCTGGCTGGCGAATGGATCAAGAAAGTCACGCTCGAACTCGGCGGCAAGTCGGCGTTCGTTGTGTTGGACGACGCTCCGTTTGAAAAAGCGATCACCGTCGGCGCTCGCAACTCGATGCTCAACTCGGGACAAACGTGTTCGGCGTGGACGCGCATGGTGGTTCCGCGCGCGAAGCAACAGGAAGCCATCGATATCGCGATCAAGGCGCTGTCCGGCTTGACGCTCGGCGATCCCCTCGATGCCGCGACGAAGATGGGTCCGCTCATCTCCGGCACGCAGCGTGAGCGCGTCGAAGGCTACATCGCGAAGGGCAAGGCCGAAGGCGCAAAGCTTGTGTCCGGCGGCGGTCGCGGCGATTTTGCAAAGGGCTACTTCGTGCAGCCTACCGTGTTCGCCGATGTCCATTCGAAGATGACCATCGCGCAGGAAGAGATCTTCGGACCCGTGCTGTCTATTCTTCCTTACGACACCGAAGATGAAGCGGTCGCGATCGCGAACGACACCATCTACGGCCTCGCGGGCGGAGTCTGGTCCGGAGATGCGGAGCGCGCGATGCGCGTCGCGCGGCGGATGCGGACCGGCCAAGTCGACGTCAACGGCGGAAAGTACAACGCGCTGGCGCCCTTCGGCGGCTACAAGCAAAGCGGCATCGGCCGCGAACTCGGCGAGTTCGGCTTGGAAGAATACTTCCAGGTCAAATCGATCGCGCGATAACTCTTCCCAGGTGTAGGGTGTGCGCCCTCATTCCTCCGAAGATCGGAAGCTTGAGGCAATGTATACTATACATCATGAAGCGGACCCAGCTCTACTTGGACGATGAACTCTGGACGACTCTGCATGTCAAGTCGGCGGAAACGTCCACTTCCATTTCCGAACTCGTACGGCAAGCTGTCCGGGAACGCTATTCTGATCCGGCGGCGCGTCGCCGGGCGGCAATGTTGGGGATTATCGGTATTCGAAAAGATCGGAAGGACATGGGAGACACCGAGACCTACATTCGCGAATTGCGCCGGGACACCCGGTTCGAGAGGCTGAAGGATTGAGGCCGATCCTTGTCGATTCCGATATTCTCATTGACGTAACGCGGGCCAGGGATGCGCAATTACTCGATCGGTGGCAAGTACTGATTGCCATGGACCGAGCCGTACTATGCTCTGCGGTCAGCGTAGCGGAGGTCTGGCGGGGAGCCCTGCCAAGAGAGACGGAAGCAACCGAAGCGCTTTTCGATGGCCTTGTTTGTGTCGCCGTAACCTCCGGCGTTGGACGCAAGGCTGCGGAGTATTTGCGAAAGTTCGGGGCGAGCCATGGAGTCCAGTTGGGCGACGCGCTCATCGGAGCATCGGCGCATCTCGAAAAGGCGATGCTGTGGACTCGGAACCGAAAGCATTATCCGATGCGCGACGTGGAGTTCTTCTAGCGAATACGAAAAGACGGGAACGAATAGAATCCAACGTGCGCCATGCACTCGGCGTGAACGGGGATGGCTCGACTCGGTATCGTGCAATCGCGGTAGAATCTCCTAGACCAAGGAGATCTCATGCGCCGCATCCTTATGCCCTCGCTGGTTCTTTGCGCGCTGTTTACGGCCGCATTTTCGCAAGATGCCCCTTCGGACAAGAAGGCCGACAAGAAGGCCGCCGAAAAGAAAGGCCTTCCGCTCAAGCCGGAACGCAAGCTCGAGTTCAAGACGACCGAAGGCACTTGGCTTTCGCTCGATGTTTCGCCCGACGGCAAGACGATTCTCTTTGAATTGCTCGGCGACCTCTATACGCTGCCCATCGCCGGCGGCGAAGCCAAGCGCATCACCAGCGGCATGGCGTTCGATACGATGCCGGTCTATTCGCCCGACGGCAAGAAGATTGCCTTCGTCAGCGATCGTGATGGTGCGGAGAACCTATGGATCGCGAACGCCGACGCCACTGAGCCGAAGCAGCTTTCGAAAGATCAGCAGTCCGGGTTTCATTCGCCGTCATGGACTCCCGATGGCGACTACGTGATGGTCTCGCGCCAGAACAATGTTCCCGGCGACATCTGGATGTTCCACATCCAGGGCGGCAGCGGAGTGCAAGTCACCAGAGGCGCGCCAGCAGGCACGCCGGAAGGCCCTCCCGGTCCGAATACACCGCTGGCGCGCCGCGCGGCGGGCGCAATCGCATCGAAGGACGGCAAGTACATCTACTTTGCGCGGCGAACGGGCAACTTCTCGTACAACGTGACATTTCCGTTGTGGCAGATCGTCCGGCGCGATCGCGCGACCGGAGAAGAAGACGTCATCACCAATCATGTGGGCAGCGCCTTCAAACCCGTTCTTTCGCCCGACGGAACGCAGTTGGTTTTCGGAACACGCCAGGATACGCAAACCGGCCTGCGGATTCGCGACCTCAAGACCGGCGAAGAGCGTTGGCTGAAATATCCGATTACGCGCGACGATCAGGAATCGGCCGCGACGCGCGATGTCCTCCCAGGCTTTGCCTTCACGCCGGATGGCAAGAACCTCATTCTCACCATCGGTGGGAAGATCCAGCGACTGGCAATTGCCTCTGGAGAAACAACGGCGATTCCGTTCGAGGCGGAAGTGTCGCTTGATATGGGGCCGCAGTTGAAGTTTCCCGCTCGCGTCGAAGAAGGTCCGGTGCGTTCGCGCCTGATTCAGGCTCCGGCGCAATCGCCGGATGGAAAGCGGATCGCGTTCTCGGCGTTAACGCAAATGTATACGACGGAGATTCCCGGCGGCACGCCGAAGGCACTCGGCGTGTCGGGGTATCAGCCGTCGTGGTCGCGTGACGGCGAATGGATTGTTTACTCTACTTGGTCCGGCACAGGCGGGCAGGTGTTCAAGATGCGCGCGGACGGCACCGGTGCGCCGCAGCAACTGACAACGGTTCCCGCCTATTATCGCGATCCCGTCTGGTCGCCCGATGGCAAGCGCGTGGTGGCGCTGCGCTCGTCGCGCCAAGCGCGGGTGGAAGCGGTGAGCGACCTTCAAAGCCCGATCGGGCTCGACGTCGTGTGGATTCCCGCGAACGGTGGTGAGGCGAATCTGATCGTGCCCGCCCGCGGCGTGGGCCGTCCGCATTTCACGACCAACGCGGAACGCGTCTACGTTGGATCCGCGCAAGGTCTCCAATCGTTCCGCTTCGACGGCACCGATCGCCGGACGCATTTGAAAGTCGAATCGCGCGGCCGTGGACCTCGCCCAGCTCCCGTCAACGACATCCGCATGTCGCCGGACGGCAAGTTTGCGCTCGCCAAGGTCAACAACCAGTTGTGGGTTGTCACCGTGCCCGTTGGCGGCGGCGACACCCCAACGGTCAACGTCGATACGCCTGCGGTTCCCGTGCAAAAACTCACCGATCTCGGCGCGGATGATTTCCGCTGGTCGGAAGACGGCAAGCAGATCACCTGGGGGCTGGGAAGCAGCTACTTCCGGCAGGCGCTGTCCACGTTGACGTTCGAAGAGAAGAAGCCCGCACCGCCCGCCGGGGACGCCGATAAGGCGGACGACAAGAAAGCCGATGACGCCGCGGCCCCGCCTAAGAAGCAACTAGCCGAGGAGTTCGACATCGTCATCGAGAAGCCGCGTGCGAAGCCCCAAGGCACGGTCGCATTCCGCGGCGCGAAGATTGTCACCATGAAGGGCGACGAAATCATCTCCGATGGAGACATCGTCGTTGTCGATAACCGCATCACCGCGATCGGCAAGCGCGGCGCCGTTACGATTCCGGGAGGCGCGAAGGTGATCGACGTGAAGGGCGCGACCATCGTGCCTGGCTTCATCGACATTCACGCCCACTGGCTCGAAGTGAAGCGCGGCCAGCTCGATCTCCAGAATTGGAGCTATCTCGCGAATCTCGCCTACGGAGTCACAACCGGCCGCGATCCGCAAACAATGTCGAACGACATGTTCGCCTATCAGGATCTCGTCGACACGGGCGATCTGCCGGGTCCGCGCGCGTATTCGACAGGCCCCGGCATTTTCTCGGATACCAACTTCCAGTCGCTCGACGAAGCGCGCAACGTGGTGAAGCGATACAAGCAGTATTACCGCACCAATACGGTGAAGTCGTACATGGTTGGCAATCGCAAGCAGCGGCAGTGGATGGTGCAGGCTTGCAAGGAAAACGGCATCATGCCAACCACCGAAGGCGGCCTCGACGTAAAGCTGAACATCACACATGCGCTCGACGGCTTCGCCGGTAACGAACACTCGCTGCCGCTTGTGCCGCTCTACAAGGACATCGTTGAGGTCTACGCGAAGTCGGGAATCGTCTACACGCCGACTCTGCTCGTCGCCTACGGCGGGCCGTGGGCCGAGAACTACTTTTTCGAAACAACCAACGTCTATCGCGACCAGAAACTGCGCCGCTTTATTCCGCGCGACATTCTCGAAAGCCGCGCGAAGCGCCGCCCGTGGTTCTCGGAAGAAGAGCACGTGTTTCCGAGGCTCGCGGCCGAGGCCGCAAAGATCGTTCGCAATGGCGGCAGGGTCGGCATCGGAGGGCATGGCCAATTGCAGGGCATCCAGGTGCACTGGGAGATGTGGGCGCTGCAGAGCGGCGGGCTGACTCCGCATGAAGTGTTGCGGTCGGCGACGCTTTTCGGCGCGGAAGCAATTGGACTCGATCAGGATCTCGGTAGCCTCGAGACCGGAAAGCTGGCCGACTTCGTGATCTTGAATCGCGATCCGCTCGAGAACATTCGCAACACGAATTCGATCCGTTACGTGATGAAGAACGGCGAATTGTACGAAGGCGATACGCTGAACCAGATTTGGCCGAAGCAGAAGCCGCTCGGCGAGCTGTGGTGGTGGAAGGAAATGTAGCTTATTGCTTCGCGGCGAGTTTGGCGGGTTCGCCCAGCACGCCGGTTTGGTTGAGGATGATGATGTCCACGCGCCGGTTGCGGGAGCGGCCGGCGTCGGTGTCATTCGTATCGACGGGGGCAGTGTCGGCGTAGCCTGCGACGGAAAGCTTCTCGCGCGGCACTCCGCCTTGATTGGTCAGGTAATCGAGGATCGCAATGCTGCGCGCGGCGGACAGTTCCCAATTGCTCTTGAATTTCGGTCCTTTGATGGGGACTGCATCCGTGTGGCCTTCGAGCCGGACTGGATTCGGCACTTTGCGGATCGCGTTCGCGATGGTGCCGAGGCTCTCGTAGGCTTGGCCCGAAACGGTGTCTTCCCCGGACGGGAAAAGCGCCGCCTGCGTGAAGCTGATGGTGAGGCCGCGGCTTTGCATGGCGACCTGAATCTTGCCTTCCGTGATCTCTTTCTTGAGTTCGGCGGAAAGAATCTTCAGCGACGGTAACAGCTCAGCCAATGCTTCGGGCTTCTGCGAGGGCGCCGCATCGGGCTTCGCAACGCCGCCCGGGCCGCTGCGCGCGCCGTTGCCCTTGCCTTTGTCGTCTGCGGTGCCGCCCAGGATTGCCGCCAGCATGGCGCTCGCGTGAGGGCCATCTTGAATGGCTCGTTTCACGGATTCGGAGACCTGCTTTGCCTTCGATCTATCACCCTGCGATGAGGCAAACATGACGACGAAGAACGCGAACAGCAGCGTAATGAAGTCCGCATAGGACACCAGCCAGCGCTCGTGATTCTCGTGCTCAGGATGTTTTTTACGGCGCATGTTCTTTCCATCCGATTCCAATGTGGGCAATTAGGCCCCCGAAGCCTCAGGGTCGGCCACCGCGGAATGGCGTCCGCCTTCCGATTTCGATGCCGCCGGCGAATCGCTGAAGGCATCGAGCTTGCTGCGAATCAGTTTTGGGTTCAGACCCTCGACAATGCTCGAGATGCCTTCGAGGATCAGCTCTCGCCGCATGCTCTCGGCCTGCGCTCGTGCTTTGATCTTGTTAGCCGCAGGCAATAGAAACAGGTTGGACAGTCCCACGCCGTACACCGTTGCGACGAACGCGACCGCGATGCCGTGGCCGACTTCATCGATGTTGGCGAGGTTCTTCATCACCTGGATCAGACCCATCACTGCACCGATAATTCCGATCGTGGGCGCATAGCCCCCCGCGCTTTCAAAGACCTTTGCTTCTGCTTCGGCTTGATGCTCGGCGATAGAGATGCTCAGTTCGAGCATCTTTCGGAGCTCCTGCAGGTCCGTTCCATCGACCGCGAGCATCAGCGCCTTTCTGAGAAACGGATCTTTGACGGCGTCGGCCTCCCGATCGAGCGAGACGAGTCCGCTCTTGCGGGCTTTCGCGGCATAACCGATGATCTCGTCAGCGACGCGCCCCGGCGGCTCCGACGTATCCAGAAACACGCTGATCAGGCGCTTGCCGGCTCCCCGCACGATCGGCAGCGGCGTGTTGATCAACACCGCGCCCAACGTTCCGCCCAGAACAATGAATGCCGCAGTCAGCTGCGCGATGTCTTTGATGCTTCCGCCCTCCAGTAGCAGACCCCCAACAATTCCTGCCGCCGCGAGCACTACGCCAGCGATCGTTGCCAGATCCGGCCGCGCGGCGCTCTTCCCCGTTTCCTTGGTTTGCGCCATACGCCGGCTCCTATCCGTCCGAGCCGGGACGCGATTCTGTCAATATCTCTCGCCGGAATGCAATGATTCGCTGAATGACTTCCTCCGCCGTCTCGCGCACCATGAACTTCTGTCCCGTCGTCATGCTCAAAACCGTATCCGGAGTCGTCTCGATGTGCTCGATCAAATCCGAATTGACGATAAGCTCCGCGTGATTAATGCGGGTTAGCCGGATCATTGTTAGGGTGCCTACCAGCCTTATCGGACGTGGCACGGCAAGCCTGAGGAAATGTTAGAGGAGAGGAAATGTTAGAGGAAACTCTACGCGAGGATTCCGAGGATCTCCGCCAGCTCTTTGCGCACTGCAGCCAAGGCGTCCGCCGAATTGTCGAACAGCATTGCCTGGGCCTGCGCCTTCGGAGGTACTACCTTGGGCCCCGGCTTCGGAGCGTTCGAGCCGCGCCTGTCATCGAGGAACTTCCGCGCGCCCTCGATCGTATACCGCTTCTCGTACAGCAGCCGCTTGATCTCCAGCACCAGTTCGACGTCCTTGCGCCGGTAGAGCCGATGCCCCGTGCCCGATTTCTTCGGGCCTAAACCCGGAAACTCGGTCTCCCAAAAGCGCAAGACGTAGGGCTTGATTCCCGCCAGTCGACTGACGTCGCCAATGCGGAAATACAACTTATCGGGAATCTCCGGCGTAACAACAACTGCTGCTGAATCGGACATGGCCTCACCTCATCGCTCTCGCGAAAAACGAGCGCGCCTCCTTGAACCTCGGGGGAGGGTCGGCTACAAGGGTACTCTTATCATAATGGCAGTCGTCTGTGGAATCCATCCCGTCCGCGAGTTGCTTCGTGCCGCGCGACCCCTCGACCGTGTCCTCGTCGCGAAAGGCGCGGCCAACGCGCGCATTCAAGAGATCGTCGATCTTTGTCGCGAGCGCCAGGTGCCGGTTCGCTTTGAAACCCGCGAGTCTCTCGACCGCGCCTCTGCCGGAGCCGCCCATCAAGGCGTCGTCGCCTTCGGTGTCGCGCAAGCCTACGCGGAATTCGAAACCGTTGCCCGCAGCGCGCGGCTTCTTGTCGTGCTCGACGGCGTCGAAGATCCCCACAACCTGGGTGCGATCGTCCGCACGGCTCACGCCGCCGGAGCCGATGCCGTTGTCATCCCCGAACGCCGCGCCGTGGGCCTCACCGAAACGGCCGCGAAAGCCGCGGCTGGGGCCCTTGCGTATCTCCCTGTCGTACGAGTCACCAACATCAGCAAGTCGCTCGACGTGCTGAAAGCCAAAGGATTCTGGATCTACGGCCTCGACGAACGCGGTACGCAAACCTACGACGAACTCGCGTTTGCCGAGAAATCCGTGCTCGTGCTCGGCGGCGAGGGCCACGGCCTGCACGATCTCGTTGCCAAACACTGCGATGTGCTGCTGCGTATTCCGATGGCGGGCGCGATTGCGTCCTTGAACGTCTCCGTCGCGGCCGGCGTGGTTTTGTTTGCATGGAGCAAACGCTCGCGCAACGCAAATGCCGACGTAGCCGTCCAAAAACCGGGACAAAAGTAAGCCGAATGCGTCACATGATATGCTGAAGCCGTTCCCCGCATTGCCCATGCGAGTACGCATCGTAGCCTCCACCACATTCCTCGGTTTGCTCCTGCTCGGGGCTCTCAGTGCGCAGAATCCCTTTAAAGAATGGCCCGCCATTGAGTACGGTGGATTCGCAATTCCGAAGGACGCGTATCAGCCTGCCGAGTGGACCCGCGCCCGCTTGCGGTATTCGGACGAAACCGGCTATCCCAGCCGTTCCCGCTTTCGCATGAACGATGGCAGCGCGTTTCCCGGCTTTTGGACGATGGACTATCCGCGCTCGGATCGGCATCTGCTCGCCGGAGTCCGCCGTCTCACCCGCATCGATTCGCGATCCTCCGAGCAGGTTGTGACGTTGGACGGCACCGACGACGCCTTCAACTGGCCCGTTCTCTACGGCGTTGAAGTTGGCCATTGGGACCTCTCCGAGCTAGAGGTGAAACAGTTTCGCCAGTACCTGCTTCGCGGCGGCTTTTTCATGTGCGACGATTTCCACGGTGATTTAGAGTGGGACAGCTTTGTGCGCAGCATGAGCCGCGTGTTTCCGGATCGCCCCATCGTCGACATCAAAGATTCCGATACGATCTTCCACGTGCTCTACGATCTCGACGACAAGTTTCAGGTTCCCGGCGCGCAGTATTTCGAGACCGCGCTTACCTATGAAAAAGGCCCGTCCGGAAAGACACCGCATTGGCGCGGCATCTACGACGACAAGGGGCGGCTGATGGTCGTCATCTGCCACAATATGGATCTGGGCGACGCCTGGGAACATTCCGACGAGCCCCGCTATTCGGAGAAGTGGGCGTCGCTCGCCTACCGCGTCGCAATGAACTACTTCATCTACGACCTCACGCACTAGAGCACGCAGCGGGTCTGAATGTCGTCCAGACCGGAACGCGCCGCGCTATTCTGTCCCAGGCAACCAGGCCACCTATGAAAACTCTACCGGCGTTCGCCCTCGCGATACTTTTCCTTCCCGCCGCCAACGCACAGGAACTCGCGCTGCTCCGCAGCCTCCCCGCGAACGTTGTTGAGCGCATGCGCGGCGAGAAGTGCATGAGAGGTGAGTTTCAAAAAATAGGCTAGCCAACCGGTAGCAGGAACGCGTTTCGCGCGAATCAAGCGCTCCGCGAGTTCCTGCCGGAGGAGAATCCCTATGTCAAAAGATCCGCCTCGCCCGGTAGCGATTCCAAGTGGCACGCGGCCCCCGCCAAAGGGCTGTGCGCCGGTTACGAATCGCTCCTCAATTGGTTGGCCAGCCTGTTAAAGAGCAAGTTTTCTCGCGCCCAACAGCGCGAGCACCCTACTCCCGAAAGCCGCTCCGGTAATCAGCCGTTTGCGTTCTACGCGCGACCTTACGGTCGGGCCTCGGATTCGCACGCGCGACCTTACGGTCGCGCCTCGGTATTCACCCTGACTTCGAAAAATGCGGCTGGCCAACCGGTAGCAGGATCACGCTTTGCGCCGCAAAACGCTTGGCGTGTTCCTGCCGGAGGCAGCCAGAAGGAGCACTGGATCTGCCTCGCCCGGTAGCGATTCCAAGTGATACGCGGCCCCCGCCAAAGGGCCGTGCACCGGTTACGAATCGCTCCTCAATTGGTTGGCCAGCCTGCTGAGGGCAGGTTCTCTTGCGCCCAACAGCGCAAGCACCCTGCCCGCGAGAACCGCTCCGGTAACCAGCCGGTGCGATTCCGCACAAGGCGCGCATCTTTTGTCGACCTTCGCGCGCGACGCCCAATCGCGTGCGACGGTTAGACTAAAATTTGCGCCTCGGATGAAAGGCTCGTCCGCGCTCGCAAAAACACGGTCGAACCTTCCATAGTCAATGTCGTGTCGGGCACCGTGAACCATCGCGGCGCATCAAAAAAAGAACCGCCACGGGACGCCCATCCCGTAGCGGTACCAGTGCAATGCAACAACATCGCGGACTGGGTCTCGAACCAGAACGCGTTTGCGGCCCCTGACAACGAAAGCCGCCCGAGGCCGCTTGGCAACCCGCATTGCCTCACAGCTCTTCTCGCACCACCATGTAAGCATGCGAAAGTGAGGGGGTTGGGGTTTTAAAAAAGTAAGTATTTGAAAATAGAGGAAATATAAATTGTCAAATCGTTGTACTGGTTTTTTGCGGGGTCGAAAAACAGGTTTAGTTCTTGGTTGAGGGTTGAGTGGCCGTGCCGTCCTTGGCAGCACGAGTCGCCCTGGTAACTCGCTTAGGCGGACGATTGGCTGTCGATTTGGAGTGGGGGCGCTTACTGCGCGACCCCTCCGGGGTCGCCGCGTGCGCGCCTCGACACTATGCCCGCCGGTTGGGGGCAATTGAATACGACGGGCGGGGTCGTTGGGTGGGCAAATGCGCGGCTCGCACGAGTTAGATAGCCACGGGTGGGGTGGACGGGCTTCTGACGCCGGGGGGCTCTCGACGAGGCACCGAGATCCCCTCCTTTACGGGCGGAGCTACGGAGGCGTTTGGCGAAGGATCTCCCCGGGTTGACACGGTTGACACCTGGGCTTGGAGAGGCGCAAGGCGATAAGCCCGCCCTTACGGGCGGGCTTATCACCTGGGCCGACGACAGCGGCGACATCCGCTGCCTCACGGCGCGCGGTTCGGGCGGTTCACCCCGATTTCGTCTACTGCCCAATCTGCAGGGAGAAGACTTGCGGTACGGCGACTCCGCCGACGCGGACCGTGACCGCGTATTCGGCCGCCGCAACGTTGGGTGTCACGATGTTGAATTGGTAGAGGCCGATGCTGCCGGGCGTGAGACCGGCGAACTGGACCGTTGCGTTCGTGCCGCCATATTGCCAAGTTACGGCATTCAGCAGATTGCTGCCGACGGGGGCGATGAACCCGGCCGGAATCGAGTTTTGCGTCGCGCCGAAGCCGATTCCGTAGAACGTGAGAATGTCGCCCGGTTTTGGGAGTCTGCAAGTCAATCCCGCGATCGAGCCTGGAGGACAGGCATATGTCGCGCCGTCCTGGAATAGGCCGACGATATACTGCTTTCCGCCGATTTTGTAAGTTGGCGGCGCGAGCAGCCCAGGATTGAGTCTGGCATCCTGCACCAGCGTGAACGGATCGGAACTCTGTCCGTTCAGCGTGACGACAATCTGTGCGTCGCCCGAGATTGCGCCGTCGGTTGGCGCCTGCACGTTCAACTGGTCGCCGTTGGCTCCGCCGCTGACGAGAACCCACACGAACGCGGGCCTTCCGTTGACCGTCACGCTGACGTTGTCGAGCGACGTCGGAGCGTTACTGCCGCGGAAGTCGTTGCCGCCCCACTGGCGCGTGGTCGCGGAGAGGCCCGTGCCGTAGATTTCGAGCCAGGAACCGCCCGTGAAGGTGGTGAAGGCACCGTAGGCTCCGGCGGAGATGATGGCCGAGATGCGAGGCTTCGGTGCGGCGGATGCCCCTGTGAGAGTCAGCCTGCCGGTGTAGATCTGATCGCCGCGGTCGGCGCTGCCATTGCCGTTCGCGGCGTTGCCAGCATAGTACAAGGTAATGTTTCCGACGGCGGTTGCCGGTGGCGTCCAGAGTACAGTAATGGTTCCGGACGAGCTTGGGTTTGAGTGCTCGATGTATTCGACGGGCGCGCTCGCCGGGCAGGCGTTGGTCGAGGTCGAACGAGTCTGTCCGTTTTGGCAAAGAATCAGTTGGCCGGTGCCGCGCGTGAACGTGCCAGCTTGCTTGTTGTCGGTGGTGAGGGCGGAAATCTGGTAGCCGTAGACCCGTGCGGTCGCTAAGGTGATGCGGAGAGTCAAGGTCTGTTGGACACCGGGCGCATACGCCGTTCCTGCCGACGAAGTCATCGCGATGGATCCGGGGCCCCCGTTGACGGCAGTGCCTATGTGGCAAGCGGTCTGCGCACAAGATTGAGGCGACCCCAAGGGGTCACCGTTGCTCGCCGGGTCTGGCCCCGACGCGAACGCGAAAAGCAAGATCGGAAGCGCCAGCGCGATCCCCAACTTCGTCAGCCGGCTTTTCCCGGCGTTCATTCGATTCATCCAGAATTTCATAGTGTGTGTCATATCCCCGGTTTTCTAGCTCTCGATCCCACTCCGTATATCGTTAGACCGCCGCTCGTCCTACATAGGAACAAAACCTGCGATCCGATTCGGTTCACCCTAGGTCTCCCGCTCTCGCTCGGCTACTACCTTCTTCCAACACGCAATTCCCTTTTTAGCTGTGGTGCTGAGGGGAATTTCATCTAAAGATCGCAAGCCGTGCCATCTCAGATGTTTCGGTTTGGTTCCACGCAACGTTGCTTCCGTCACCGTGAACCTGTAACTGTGATGCGTGATCGCGTGCTGAAACTCACCCAAAAGCTGCTTTCGTTTCGATGCCGCAAAGGGCTTCGGAAGTTCCCAGAATCCGCCGGACGCGCTTTCGAGCAGCACTCGGCCCCGTTCGACGATCACGCAGAGAGCCCTCTCTAGAAAGATCGTTTCCGGCCGGACCCGTTTCAGGGGGAGTTCCGACTGGATGCCGAGTCTGCGCGCCTCGCATCGCCCGGCAACGGGGCAATGCAGGCACTGCGGCGCGCGAGGAAGACAGATGGTCGCGCCCAACTCCATGATCGCCTGATTGAAGTCGCCGGGGTGGGCGGGGTCGAGCCAGGATTGCGCTTGTTCCTGGAGGCGGCGCTTGATCGCGGTGGACTGCACGTTGCCGCGTTCGGCGGTGAGGCGCGCGATAACACGCGCTACATTGCCGTCCAGCACGGCGTACGGCAATCGAAAGGCGATGCTGGCAACGGCAGCGGCCGTGTAGTCTCCCACTCCAGGGAGATCCCGAATGGTCGCGTAGTCATTCGGATAGTGACGAAAATTTACAATTTCTTTGGCCGCTTTCTGCAGGTTTCGGGCGCGTGTGTAGTAGCCGAGGCCGGCCCATCGGGCGAGGAGGTCGGCTTCTGGAGCTTCGCTCAGCGCCTGCACGTCGGGGAAGTGTTCGAGGAATCGCTGGTAGTACGGGATGACCGCGGCGACCCGCGTCTGCTGCAGCATGACTTCCGAAATCCAGATGCGGTACGGGTCGCGCGTGTTGCGCCACGGGAGATCGCGCTTGGCATGGGCGTACCAAAGCAGCAAGGCTGCGGCGATGGCGGATGACTGCTGCTTCGGTTTCTTCAAGACCGTCCGTGAACGCGAGAAGGCGTACCTCTATACTAGAGCTTTAGCCCTTTGTCTGAAGTCATTTCCATCCGTGGTGCGCGCGTTCACAATTTGAAGAACGTTTCGCTCGATCTGCCGCACTACCAACTGACGGTGGTGACTGGCGTTTCCGGTTCCGGGAAGTCGTCGCTCGTCTTCGATACCGTGTATGCCGAAGGACAGCGGCGCTACGTGGAGTCGCTTTCGGCGTACGCGCGCCAGTTTCTCGAGCGCATGGAAAAGCCCGACGTCGACGAGATTACGGGCATCTCTCCCCCGATTGCGATCAAGCAGAAAAACACGACGCGCAATCCGCGTTCGACCGTAGCGACGGCGACCGAGATCTACGATTTTCTGCGGCTGTTGTTTGCGCGGGCCGGGCGCACGATGTGCCCGAACGACGGCATCCGCGTGGTGCGCGATACCGTGGATCACGTCGCCGGGCGCATGTTGCGGGAAGAGGCCGGATCGCGCTGGTATGTGCTGTTTCCGGTGACGCGGGAGAAGCTGCCGGAGTTGCGAAAGCAGGGCTTCAACCGGCTGTTTCAGGAAGGGCAGACGTACGAATTTTCGTCGCCGGAATCGCTGCTTGACATCGACTTCGACAAGCCGCTGTTCGTGCTGCTGGACCGCATTGCGATCACGCCGGATCTGCATGCGCGCATTGTCGATGCCGTCGAGATCTCGTATCGCGAGTCGGGCGAAGTGATTTTCCGGCCCGCGGTTTCGGCCAAACCCGATCTCCGTTTTTCGATGAAGTTTGCGTGCAAGCAGTGCGGGCTTGAGTTCGCGGAAGCCGAGCCGACGCTGTTCAGCTTCAATTCGCCGGTGGGCGCGTGCCGGCGCTGCCAAGGCTTCGGCAACACGATCGACTTCGACATGGATCTGGTTGTGCCGGATCGCGGCTTGTCGCTGCTCGATGGCGCGGTGAATCCGTGGACGAAGCCGAGCTACGAGTGGTATTACGACGACGAGTTTCTGCCGGCTGCGCGACGCGATGTGCGCTTGGAAGTACCGTACTACGAGTTGACGGCGAAGGAACGCGCGATGGTCGAGGACCACGTCCGCAAGTTCTTTATTGCGGTGGAGAAAAAGAAATACAAGGTGCACGTTCGCGTGTTCCTCAGCCGCTATCGGGGCTATGCGAAGTGCCCGGAGTGCAAGGGTTCGCGGTTACGGGCGGAGGCGTCGTACATCCAACTGGGCGGCAGGACCATCGGCGAAGTCGTGGCGATGAATATCGCGGCCGCGAAGGCATTCTTCGACGGATTACACCTGGAGCCCGAAGAGCGCCGCATCGCCGATAAGGTGCTCGTCGAAATCAATCAGCGGTTGAAGTTCCTGAACGATGTCGGGCTGGAGTATCTGACGCTCGATCGCCTGGCAGCGACGCTTTCGGGTGGCGAAGCGCAGCGCATCACGCTTGCGACGTGCCTTGGCTCGCGCCTCGTCGGAGCGACGTACGTGCTCGATGAGCCGTCGATCGGGCTGCACACGCGCGATACGACCAGGCTGATTGGCATTCTGGAAGAACTGCGCGATCTCGGCAATACGATTCTTGTTGTCGAGCATGATTCCGACGTCATGCGCGCGGCGGACCATATCGTGGATCTGGGTCCGGGGGCGGGCGAGACGGGCGGCAAGGTCATCTTCGAGGGCTCGTACAAGAAGCTGATCGCGCCGTCGAATACTTCGCTAACGGGCAGGTATTTGCGCGGGGAGAATCAAGTGACGCGGCATCCATCGCGGCGCGAAATCAATCCGCGGCGCGTGATTCAGTTTGTCGGCGCGCAGGCGAATAACCTCAAGAACATTGACGTCAGCCTGCCACTGAACATTATGGTCGCGGTGACGGGCGTGTCGGGCTCCGGCAAATCGACGCTGGTGCATGAGGTGATCCACAAATCGCTGGTGCGGCGCATGGATCGCCAGAATCCCCAGACCGAAGAGGATGCGAACGCGTCGACGCCGGTCCAGAAAGTAACGTGCAAGCGGGTGGAGCGAGCGGATCTGTTGACTGAGGTGATCCTGGTCGACCAGTCGCCCATCGGGCGCACGCCGCGATCGAATCCGGTGACGTACGTGAAAGCGTTCGACCAGATCCGGATGCTTTTCGCGTCGACTCCGGAAGCCGAACGGCGAGGCTACAACGCGGGGCATTTTTCGTTCAACATTCCGGGCGGGCGCTGCGAGACGTGCCAGGGCGACGGCACGGTGACGGTGGAGATGCAGTTTCTGGCGGACGTCGAATTGATTTGCGAAGACTGCCACGGCACGCGCTTCAAGTCGAGCGTCCTCGACTGCAAGCACAAGGGTCTCAATATTCACGAGGTGCTTGGGCGGACGGTGCGCGAGGCGATCTCGTTCTTCTCGGACCACCCGAAGCTGGCCGCGAAGTTGCGCGTCTTGGCGGATGTGGGGCTGGGTTATCTGCGGCTGGGGCAGTCGGCGACAACACTGTCGGGCGGCGAAGCGCAGCGCGTGAAGCTGGCGGCGCATCTGGCGCAGGCAACCAGCAAGGGCACGCTGTATATCTTCGACGAGCCGACGACGGGGCTGCACTTCGACGACATCGCGAAGTTGATGAGTGCGTTCGAGCGGTTGATTCTGGCGGGCGCGAGCATCCTGGTGATCGAACATAACCTCGAAGTGATCCGGGCGTCCGATTGGGTGATCGATCTGGGTCCGGAGGGCGGGGAAGGCGGCGGCCGCGTGGTGTGCGAAGGCACGCCGGAAGACATCGCGGCGTGCGCGGAGTCGCATACCGGGCGTGCGCTGAAGCCTGTGCTGGCGGGGTTCGCCGCGGGCAAAACCGTTTCGTGATTATTGGCAGACGGCGGTGTGATACGCTTTTCGCCTATGGCACGAGTTCTTGTTCTTTACAACCAACCCGCCGATAAGGCCGCCTTTGACGCTTACTATCACCAGAAGCATATTCCGCTGGCGAAAACGCTGCCGGGGCTGCGCGGCATGACGTTGTCGGCGGGAGCGCCGGTGGCGATTGCGGGTACGGCGCCCTATTTAGTCGCCGAATTGACGTTTGATTCGCTGGCGGATGTGCAAGCGGCGCTGTCTTCACCCGAAGGTCAGGCCACCGCGGCGGACGTTGCAAACTACGCGCACAGTGGGGCGACGATTCTGATTGTGGATATGCAGTCGGCGATGTAGTCAATGAAAAACGCGGGACTGGCGAATCAGTCCCGCGTTGGTTGTCTGACAGGAAACGATTTATTTGACGAAGATCGTCAGTTGGATCGGTCCGGTGGGTCCGACGTTCGTATTGAGGTCGTAGAGTTGGAGGCCAACTGGATTCGCCACACCCGGTGCGCCCTGGGGATCCGGCACCTTGATGTTGATCTGCCAACCGGCAGGGAACGAGGTGCCTCCGGAGTACGAAACGTCCTCGTCCTTGAGGATGACCCCCGCGAAAACGACACGCGGCTTAACCGGCGTCGGAGCGGGTCCGGTGATTGCCTGTCCATCCGGCGGACCGTTCACCAACGGGCCTTGGCCCGTTCCGTAGAGCGTCACAATGCTACCTCGCGCCGCTCCGTTTCCTGGTCCGTTGATCGTATTGTCCTGGTTAGTTGCCGCCAATTGACCGCGCCCTCCCGAGGTGGCGAACAGAGCCGGATCGGCGATGTTCATCGGCAGATTTCCCACGCCCAGAATCTGGCCCGTCGACGCGACGACCACCTGGAACTCCGCGAAATCCGAAGTGGGAGCGCTTTGCGGGACCTGGAAATCCACGCGACCGGGGATGAGCTGGTAGACCGGCGCGGGCGAGCCGTTGACCAATACCTGCACATCGCCTACTGTCGGTGACCAGGGCTTTGCGGTAGCGTCTTTGGTGGTATCCCAGTTCTGGAAGGGCCGGCCCAGACGATACAGGTACGCGAGCATGTTCGGCGCCATGAAGCGCGTGACAAAATTAGCCGCGTTCTGGAACGTCAGCGCCTGAAAGTACATCGCCAGCCGGTTGGAGCCCTCGACGACCACGAGGTTGTCAAACGCATCCAATCCGACGGCCACGGGCGCGGAAGCCTGGATGGTAAACGTCGCCTGCTGTGGGTTCAGTAATAAAGTATCGTATTGCGGAAATCGCAAGACGCGATTGCTAAACGTATCCGCGACCCACAACTCGCCCGTCAGTGGGCTGATAGTCATTCCCGAAGCACCGTTGAAGCCCGTGATCTGCACTGTCGAGTTCAAGTTCGTTCCGGAGAGCGGGACGCGCGTGAAGACCATGACGCGCCCCGTGCCGTTATCGCAGACATAGAGCCGATCATCTGTGTCGGTGGCGATCTGTGTGGGGCGATTGAAGCGATTCAAACTCGTGTTGTTCGGACCGGGATTCGTATCCGAAAAATTGGCCTGACCGTAGACGACCGCCGCTTGCTGACCGTTGGTGAAGTCGCCGCCGTTCGGCCGGCGGAAGACCAGAACGCGGTTATGGCTGACATCCGAAGAGACGACAGAGCCGTCCAGAAGCAGCGTGAGGCCGTACGGCGCCCGCATATTTGCAATTCCCGCGTCTGTGATCTTGCCGAAAAAGCTGCTTTGGCCCAGGACCAGCGTCGCTCGCTGGCTTGCAAGGTTCGGCTGCGTAAACGGGCTGGGGAAGCGAAGTAGGCGTCCGTTGCCGGTGTCCGCGACCCACAGGTTGCCTCGGTCGTCGACCGCGAGGCCCGTGGGGCCGAACAGCCCCGTATCGGTCGGCAGGTCCACGTCGCCAGCAGGAGAGTTGAGCTGAGTTCGGAACAAGTCCGTTTGTCCGATGACGAGGTCGGCCTTGTCCCCGGGACGCACCTGCCGCGCATCTTTGAAGCCCAGGATGCGGTTGTTCAAGCTGTCGGCGACGTACAAACGGGGAGGATTCGAGTTTCTGTCAATCGCCACGCCGCTGCCGCCGTTTGGAACGTTGTTGCTGTTTCCATTGAGGACCCACAGCTCACGCCCTTCGACGAGGTTCGGGGCCGAGTAGGGGTAGTCCAATTGACCGATGAGGCGGTTTGAATTGACGAACGCAAGGTCGCCCGTGACGGGGAACGACAGCACGCGATTGTTGTTGCGGTCCGCCACCCACAGTTCGCTGCCCGAATACGCCATTGCGACCGGGAAAGCAAACGCGATCGGCGTGGCTTCCTTGACGCCGCGATTCGCTTGCCCGCTCCGGAAGTCCGCCTGGCCGATCACCGACTTCATCACCGGAGACGGCAACGTGTCCGATTCGGGTGTCCAGGTTTCGGGCGTGTCGTAGCGCACGATCCGATTCGCCGCCGGATCTGTCACGAAGAGATTGTTGTTGATGACCAGCAGCCCTTGCAGCGGCGTCGTGCCGCTGCCTCCGCTGCTCGTCGACGGATTGCTCGCCAAGGAAGTGTTGTTCGGAAACGTCAACTGGGGCTGACCCTGCACCTGCACCTGAATACCCAGGATGCGCTGTGCAAACGCGCCGGAGTTAAATGGCGGCGTGTAGTAGAGCACGCGCCCGGCGACATCGGCGATATAGAGCCTGCCATTCGAATCGAAGGCGATGCCAGACGGATTAAGGTTCGAACCTTTGAAGAGAACTGGCTGAACTCCCTGGGGTGTGACGGGTTGCGCGCGCGTCACGAAATCGGTCTGCCCGATCACGAGGTCAGCCGTCGGCTCCAGCGTGTTCGCTGCGAGCTGCGAAACTGGGAACCGCAGTGTCCGGTTATTGCCCGTGTCGGTGACCCATAAATTTCCTTGGGGATCGAACGCGAGGGAACTGATGACGTTACTGGCCGAAGACGTGACGAACAGTGACTTCGCGGTCGGCAGGCTGTTGCCGGGGTTGGTCGCTTGCGTTGAAATTGTGCGCTGTCCGATGACCAGATCCACTTGCAGCAAGTCGCCCGTCTGCTGCAGCGGACGCGGATAGCGGAGAATCCGTTGATTGCCTGTGTCGATTACGTAGAGGTTGCCGGTTCGGTCGACGGCAATCGCGCCCGGCAGGGCGAGGCCTGTCGAAAGCCCGGTACCCGGCCCCTGTGGGGTGGTGCTCTGGAAGTCTCGTTGTCCGATGACACGGTCCGCCATGTTGGCCTTGGTAATCGTGGTCGAATTACGGAACGCAAGGACGCGATTGTTGAATGAATCGGAAACGTAAAGAATCGGCGGTGTCACGGACGTATCGAGCGCCACCGCATTCGGATTGGACACCTCGCGGCCTTCCACCAGGTTGGGTGCGCTGGTCACCTGCAGTAACTTTGTGTGTCCGAATACGCGCGTCGGCGATAGGTTCAGAATGACGGAGGTCTGCTGCGCCCACGCCGCAGCGCTCGCAAGCAAAAACAGCACACCTGCGAGCGGGCGGACTACCGGATGGGATGAAGGGAAGCTCATGGGGGTCTGGATCTCCTCGAATGGCAAACAGGTTCGGATTGCCCTGTGGACGCGGGCGGAAACGTCCTTACGCTTCCACCATATCATATGGCTCGTGCTAGAACCATGAATCCAATCACCTAGTACCCCGAATGCCGAGGGGTCCAATGCTCTCGCGGATCACTGCGGGATTGTGTACGGACCCCGGACTTGCTATCCTCGCTTGCTATGATTGGCCTCCGCGCGTTCGTCGCGCTTCTTCTCTCCATGACAGTGGTCTCGGCGCAGGAAACCGCCGACCTAAACGCGATCCATCGCATGAAGGCCGAGGGCTTCCAGAACTCGAAGATCATGGACACGCTGTTCTGGCTGACCGACGCCAAAGGACCGCGGATCACCAACTCCAAGGGCTACCGCGATTCCGCCGACTGGGTAATGGCGAAGTGCAAGGAATACGGCTTGGCAAATATCCATACGGAAGCTTTTCCCTTCGGCACCAGTTGGAACTGGAAGCGCTTCAGCGGTCACATGATCGAACCTGCCTATTCGACGCTGATCGGATTTCCGATGGCATGGACGCCGGGTACGAACGGCATGGTCGAGGGCGAGGCGATCCTTGCGACGATCCGCACCGAAGCCGATTTTGACAAGTGGCGCGGCAAGCTGAAGGGCAAGATGGTCCTGACGCAGGCGGCGAAGGATGTGCTGCCGCAGATGGCTCCCCTTGGGCGGCGGCTGTCGGATCAGGATCTGGCGGATCGTGCCGCGGGCGATCCGGCGGCGCGTGGTGGCCGTCCGGATGCGTCGGCCCCGAATGCGGGCGCCCCGCCTCCGCAGACG
>JAYVTO010000187.1:0-15065 GCA_043788745.1 Acidobacteriaceae bacterium | reverse complement strand
CGACAACCTCTCCCGCCACGAAATGCGCCTCCGCAAGCTCATCGAAAAGACCCTGAGCCAACTCGCAACCGTTCAGGGAATCCGCTGCAACATGCAGCGCCGCAACAACTTACCAGCCAAGCCGAAAGACAATGGCTTCGTTTTGCCAAACCTCGACGAACTCACCGCAGGCATGACCCCCGACGAGGCGATAGCGTTCCTTGAAAACTACATGGCCAACGAAAACCCCGGCGAAGGTCAAGCGCCGGAGCTAGCCGAAGCCGCCTAGTTCTCTGCCCGCGTGATTCCGATTAAACGATCCCCGCCAGAACTGGAAGGGCTATCACCCCGGGACCCCGCGGATAGGTCTGGTCCAGTTTCCCTGGAGTGGGCGGAACCGTGCCTCAGAAGCTGAGGGGCTATCGTAGGCACTTATTTCCTCCCCACGGAACCCGGCCCCGCTTCCCGCTTGGGGCCGCGCTTTGACTGGAATCCGCGCGCAAGCGCGACGATGCTTTCGGCCGCCAGGCTTTCCGGGTCAAGCTGGACGATCGGAACACGCGCCTTTTGGCTTTGCAAGCACAGATCCGCCGCCGGAGGGATGACGGTGAGAATGGGCAGTCCCAGTCGAGCTTCGATATCCTCAATTGGTAGCGGGGATGCCAGAGGAACCCGATTCACAATTGCGATGCCGGACATCGGCGGCACCGCATCCCAAGATTCGATCGCGCCGAGAATGCTTTTTGCCGCTTCCACACAGACAGGTTCCCGCTCCATGACAAGAGCGAGGTAATCACTTTCCTCGAGAACCGCCCGATTCGCTGGCGACATCGACGCAGGTAGATCCAGCACGACATAGTCGGCGGAACCGGCGATGGATTGCACGATCGCTTTGGCCGCACCGGCATCGATTTCGCGCCATTCCTCTCGAGTCTGCGGTCCGAACAGAACCCTCAACCCCGGGGTGGTGGCGGAACTCCACAGGCACGATTCAACGGAGCGAGCACCCGTCGAAGCGGGGGCCTGGTTCAGCGAATCGGAAAGCCGGCGCACAGTCCTAGCGGGCCGAAAGTAATACGCCAAGCTCCCCGGCGCCGGCCGGATTTCCGCCAGAATGACGGAACCCCGTTGGGCCAACAGCGCCGAGATGTTCCAGGCCAGCATGGTCGTCCCGACCCCGCCCTTGGCCCCCAGCACCGCGATCACGGAAGCCTGCCGCGAGCCGCCCGGCGCGGCCCCGAGTTTCCGGCGGAACGATTCCGTCGTCGAAATCGCGTCGCCCACGGCCCGGCCTAATTCTTCGGGAGTGGACGGCATCAGATAGGTTGACGCGCCGGCACCGAGGGCTCTTTCGCGGAGGCCCACGCTTTCGCCCGCGCCCAGAACGATTACGGGTATGTGCGGAACCTGGTGAAGGAGGCTCGTGAGCGAATCCCATTGCTCATGGTCTGGAGCCGGGTGGCTGGACCAATCCAAAATGGCTGCCGCCACTCCTCCTCCTCCAATCCGAGCCAAGGCCATCGGAACATCCGTGACGCAACGCGACTCCCAGCCACCACTCGACAAGACAGCGCGAAGCGGCTCAGCCGTGGCGGAAGTTTTCGTGATCAGTACGATTAACAAGGGCTCTTCCTTTGCCGGGCAAGCCGGCGGACCTAGCTTGCTACCGCTTTCGGAGCGGCCGGCTGACGCCGCATCAATCGGTCCTTCATCGACCCGAAAGAGTAGTGCGCTGATCCGGGTATTCTCTCTGGTAGTCCGGCAATTTTGCGCGCGCCACCGGTAAGCGCCTTACGAAAATCACTGGAAACCGCCGGCAGCCTGTTCTGCAGCAAGGCGCGGTGCAAATCTTCGGCAGCGGGCGGTAGTGCGGCCAACACCTTCACGCCAAACAGGTTCTGAAGATCGGGTTCCGAGAGATCGCTGTGCCTGTCCCGCTGGTTGACCACCAGAGCGATTTGCGCATGACCGACTCCGCAGTCGCCCAGAGACTCGATGGCGCGCTTGCATTGGTGCAAGTTCGCGAGACTCCCCGTCGTCACCATGACGACGTCGGTGGACCACCGCACCACGCTCTCGGCCAGAGGATGCAGGCGCCCGACATCCAGCACCATCCAACGGTAAAAGGTCCGTACCTTGGTGAATACCCGTTCAACATCCTCGGGATCGAGAGCGCCCCCATCGATCCAGCCGGGTGAAACCAGTACATCCAATTCTCCTGTGCTGCGCGCGACAATTCCGTTCCATATCTCCCGGTCCATGCCGCTCCCGTGGCGAATGGCGTCCACCAGCGAGTAGTTAGCGGCGATCGACGCGATGAAGGAAACCATTCCGAACCGCGGGTCGAGATCGGCAAGCAGGGTTGGCTGGCCGGTGAGGTGGTACAAGTCCGCTGCCAGTGCGCAGGCAACCGTCGTCGTCCCGACTCCACCACTACTGCCCACAACGCTGACGATTCGCGAGCCTTCGAGCCCCGCCCCAGACTCATGCCCGGCCGCGGCGTGATGGCGGACGACGGCATAGCGGAGTGCCCGCTTCAACAGATCCGCCGTACAACTCGTCTTCACCAGGTAATCTTGCGCACCCTGCTGGATCATTCTCAGAGCCGACGTTTCGCTATCGGCGGCGCTCAATATGATGAGTGGCACCGCGCCCGCTTCATCCTTCACCGCCGCGAATGTTGCCGGCCCGTCGCTGTCGGGCAATCCAAGATCCAAAAGAACTACATCTACTCCACCCTGAGCCAATCGCCGTAACCCGGACTCCAGCGTGTCGGACCAATTGAGGGTAATGCCAAAGTCCTCTTCCTGCCCTTGCAGCCAACGCTGCACCAAGGTGGCATAGTCGGGACTATCCTCGATGAGGAGCACGGTAAGAGACTTCTTCTGCACAATCCACCTTCGCCACGCCTCACAGCGGCGCGTCTAACGGTCTTGTCGGCCGCCGGGGGCGAAGTCTTAACGTACTTTTCACCCATCGCTCGCGTTAGTTCGGCTTGCGGATTAGTCCTATCTTTCTAGACCCTTCCGCAACTCCGCCGATTAGAACACTAAGCGGATCAGGCAGCAGGAAGCGGCTCCGGTCTGAATTTGTCAAGGAGGCAATCGTGGAAAAAGCGGCTCGCGGGGAATGGTACAAAGCTCTGAGTCAGTGCGGGCTGCGGGACGGGAGTCTCCAAGAATTCTTACAGGCCAGCGCGCAGGTGCTGGTGGACCACCTGGGCGCAGACTGCGCCCGGATTTGGACGCTGCGGCCGAACTCGGACGTTCTGCAGGTACAGGCCAGCGCCGGACCCTATTCCCCTGGCGACGACCCTCCGGCCGGAGCGGTCGCGGCAGCGTCCATCGAGGGGCGGATTGCAGCGACAGGCCGGGCCCACATCACCAACGATGTGCAGCAGGATGAGCTTTTCGGTGATGCGGCGTGGGCGCGGCGGGAGGGGATCAACGCCTTTGCCGGGTATCCGGTGAGCTATCGCGGCAAACTGGCCGGCGTGGTTTCCATGTTTTCACGGAACTCTTTTGCCGACGACGTGCTGGAGTTACTCGATTCCCTGGCCGCCAAAATGGCCATTCAAATTGGGCACCATGACATTGAAGAAAGCCTGCACCGGCACGCGCAGGAGATAGAGGCCAAGAACACTGAATTGGAGGCGGCCCGCAGGCGCCTGGCGGCGGTGATCGAGGCCGTGCCGAGTGGCATTGTCAAGGTAAATCGCGCCGGTATCCTCACCCTGGTGAACCGGCAGGCGGAGACGTTGTTCGGCTACGGGCGGGAGGAATTGGTGGGGCAGCCGGTGGAGACGTTGTTGCCCGCATCGCTACGGGCCGCGCATCCGGGGCTGCGGAGCGAATTTTTAGCCGATCCGCAGGCCCGCGCAATGGGCTCGCGGCGGGAAGTGTCCGCCGTCCGCAAGGACGGTTCCGAATTCCCCGCCGAGTTTCTCCTCAGCCCCATGCAGGTCAACGGGGAAGCCGTGACGCTGTGTTCCATCTCCGACCTCACCGAACGCAAACGCACGGAAAACAAAATTCTGGAAGCCTCGCGGATCAAATCCGAGTTCCTGGCCAATATGAGCCACGAGATCCGCACTCCGATGAACGTGTAGATCGGCATGAGCGGGCTATTGCTTGAAACCAACCTGGACGCGGACCAGCGCGACTTTGCCGAGACCATCCGTAGAGGCGCGGAATCGCTACTGGTGGTGATTAACGACAGCCTGGATTTTTCCAAGATCGAAGCCGGCAAGCTGGAAATCGATCCCGTCGACTTCGCGCTGGATTCGGTGGTGGAAGATGCCGCCGAATTTCTGTCTCAGCAAGCCAGCCTGAAGACGCTGGAGATCACCGCTTTAGTCGCTCCCGACGTGCCGGATTACCTGCATGGCGACAACGTCCGCGTGCAGCAGATTCTTATCAACCTGCTCAACAACGCCATCAAGTTCACAGACCGGGGCGAGATCGGACTGCGGGTCTCCGTCGCCCGCCGGAGCGGTAATCGAACGATTCTTCGATTCGAGGTGCGGGATACAGGAATCGGAATCGCTCCGGAAGTCCAGGCCCGGCTGTTTCAACCGTTCTCGCAGGCGGACGGTTCCACCACCCGAAAGTACGGCGGCACCGGTCTGGGACTGGCGATCTGCAAGCGGCTTACGGAATTGATGTCGGGAGAGATCGGCGTCGCAAGCGAACTCGGCAATGGGGCGGTGTTCTGGGTGGAACTGCCTTTTGGCCCGCCGCGGGCGCCCCGGTCCCCGGACCAGATTCGACCGGTTGGCCTCAGCCTAGCCGGCCTAAAAGCGCTGGTGGTCGATGATAACGCGGCCAACCGGGTCATCGTCAAGCAGCACTTGGAGTCGTGGCAGATCGGCGTCGATGGAGCTTCCGACGCCCTGCAAGCGATCACGATGCTTCGAGTCGCGGAGCGGTCCGGACAACCCTACAGTCTCGCGGTGCTCGACTATGGCATGCCGGGAATGCACGGCGTTGACTTGGCGCGCATCATCCGGTCTGACGGCAACCTTGCGTCGATGCAGTTAATCATGTTGAGCTCCTACTCGGAGCGCGAGAAAGCCGAACAGGCCCGCCAGGTGGGTATTTCGATCTATCTTCTCAAGCCGTTGCGGAAGAGTCAGTTGTGCCGGGCCTTGGAAATGGCGTTCCGTCCTCTTCCCGTGAACCTGGCTCCGGCTTTCTCTTCCGGACTCGAGCCGGCCGTTAAGCCGGCTCTTCCCGGCGGGCACAAGAAAATCCTGCTGGTTGAAGATCACCCCGATAACCAGAAGCTGGCGGTACGGCTGCTGGCGCGCAACGGCTTCGAATGCGACCTGGCCAACAACGGCGCTGAAGCGATATCGATGATGCTCGACACGCCTTATGCATTGGTTCTGATGGATTGCCAGATGCCGGTCATGGACGGATTCCAGGCGACCGCGGCGATTCGCGAGGGGGAAGGAAATGTGCGGAGCACCAGAATTATCGCCATGACTGCGCATTCCATGCAAGGCGACCGGGAAAAGTGCCTGGCAGCGGGCATGGACGACTATATCCCCAAACCAGTGGATGAGAAAGCTTTGATCCGTACGATCGAGCGCTGGCTTTCCGCAGGGGCGGCCCCAGGGTCGGCGCCCAATCCGGCACCTGCGGTCCGGCCGGCGGAACCGGCCGCCGCGGGGCCCGGCAAGCCCCGCCGTTTGCGGATCCCGGCCAAGGCCGGAATGGAAGACCTGATCCCGGACTATCTAAAGAACCGCCTGCAGGATCTACAGGCGCTTTCCGCCGCGCTGGACAATGGAGACCTGAAAACCGCGCAGACGATTGGGCACACAATGAAGGGGTCTGGGGCCGGGTACGGCTTTCCGGAAGTTACGTCTATCGGACAGGCGATTGAGTACGCTGCCCGGGGAGGCGATGTTGGCGCTGTTCAAGCGCGAATCGCCGAACTCGGCGACTACCTCCAACGTATCGAAGTGACGTACCCGTGAGCGATATGGCGGATGGCTCCTCAAAACGGAATACAGATCCGAGGAGCGGAAACTGTGTCAAACGTCATTTGACGCGATTGTTTGGCTGTCCGCCCCGGACGCGAATGGGAGCTCCTGCGCGCAAGCGATCTCGGCACCGAGTCCCTTCGCCACGCCAGCGCTTTCGGGCGGCCGCATCTACGTTCGCGGAGCCAAAGGCCTGCATTGCTTCGGGACCCGCCAGTAGGTCGGACCGCTAGGTCCGACAAAGTAACTGCTCCGTCCGGGTGAGCGGAAGCTCACATTCCTGCTGCTGAATTTCCACCGGGACAGCCTTCGGTCCTGCCCTCTCTAAGGCCTCCGATACTAGTGAAAGGTCAACACGCTGCGTTCTCAATAATCGGTCTTCTGCTTGGCGCAGACCAATCCCCAAGCGCCGCTGGGCACGCCATAGGTTCAGTGAGTTGGCCGGCGTCCGTTAATCGCGACATGCCGATAGCGACTGGGACTAATGAAATGGAAAACCCGGCCAAACGATCTATCGCCACTCGCAATTCAGGCTGAGCCCGAGAGCTTGCGAGCAATCGACGTGACCGTCTGTCCGGGTCCTTGTTTCGGTTTTGGGCGCGATTCTAGAACAGGATGCTGAGCCCAAACGAGGGAACGATGTCGTGGATCCAACCGCCAACATTTGCGCCGCGGGCCGGAGCAATCACTTCGCTCGGGAATTGCGTCAGGTAGTCGTGTACCTGCACGCGGAAGTCGACGCGGCTGCTCACGCGAAACTTGATGCCGGCACCAAGACTCACGAGCGGGCGGATTTCCTGCGTCTTCGTCAACAGCCCAACTCGGCTAAGCGGTTGTGTCAACGCTTCCGTGCCGGTTCCCCGATACACCTTCACACCTGCACCGGCTGCGACGAATGGGCGGACACGCGCTTCTCGAGAGCCAGCGTGCCACAAAAAATCATAGTGAATCTGGTGCGACTGAGCACCGAACTTCGCCTCGGCGCCGTTCCCTGAGAGCTTCGCCGAGCCGAACTGAAAATCATAACGGAGTTCGCCGCCCCAGTGGTCGGACGTGGTGTTACCCAGCCAAACGCTGCCGACAAGTCCTGTGTTGAATTTTGCATCCGCGCTTCCGGCCGGGCTGCTGATGGTCTGAGAGGTGTAGAACCCTCCCCCCACCGAACCGCCAACTTCCCATTTCTGCGCGAACGCAGCGGGCATGACCAAGAGGCACACTCCGAGTGCAAGGATTGTAGTTTGTTTCATACTCTTCCTTTCTTTCTGCTTCTTCTGTTGAAGCTCCGATAACTTAGTTGACGACGCGAATGCGCAGAGTCGTTGTCTGGGCGCCCTGGTTGATGGTCAACGGAATCGAAAGACCCGTTGGCGTGCTCGTTGGGACAGCAACGTCAATCTGATAGACGCCAACCTGTCCCGGACTCAGTCCCGCAAAGTAGACGGGCAGCCGAACGCCACCCAACGTGACTTCTGGCTGAATGATCACCGTCGCCAGGGGATCGACTGGAGCCGGCTGACCCGCGGGTGCCGCCGGATTTACGGTTCCCATGCCCGTCAGATAGATCGTGACCGCATCTCCCCGATGCACGGGATTTGTGTCCGTCACGAGAAGGTTGTTGGTATTCCGTACGAGTGTCGGCAGATTGTCAATGTCTCCCGCCGAACCACTGAGGAATATGCGTGGAGCCGTCGGCGAGATCACGAGGTTGAAATTGTCGCTCACGCCCCCCGGCGTGCGGACAATGAGCGTCACATTGCCAACAGCTTCAAACGGCAGTTGTACATTGATCTGCTTAGGAGATACAAACACGATTGGCACCGCCAGTCCGTTTACGGTCAGGCAACTGTCGGCCAACGCTGTCGGCAACGGAATTTCTCGCGACGCCGCGTTGACCGGGCTCAGATTCCCTCCGATGATCGTCACAAGCCCGCCAGGAGCGACGCCTTGTCCCAGATCAGCACTACTCACAACGCGGTCAATCCGCGGCGGAGCAACGGAATCATCATACGTCCAAGGCAGGACCGTAAATCCAGAGACCGTGAGATTGACTATGGCGTTGCGGCTGAACAATGGCGCAAGCGTTCGTGTGAAGGCGAATCCAGTGGTGCTCGTAAGCGGAGATTCCGCCATCCGCGTGGTTCGAATGCCGCCAGCTGTGCTCAGATCCACGCGCTGAATGTTGCCTGGGCCGGTTGCCCCTGGGCTGCTTGTTCGAATCGCCGCGTTATCAATGAATGCGAATCCGGACGATGTTCCGGTCGAGGCATCAAACCTGGCGACGGGCACTAAAGACGAGTTATACAGCGTATTGCCAACCACATACTGGTCAAAGCTGGAGGCGGCGTACGCCCCTGACAGCGAGGTGCCGTCCTTTCGCGAGACGGTAAAGGTGTCCGCATTTGCGTTATAGAGGAACACTGCCCCGTTCGACGAAGCGACAAGGATGGAAGAGCCGTTCGGCGATGCGACCAGATTCGTATTGATGTCGATGTCGTTCGTAAACACGCCAAGCGTTGGAAGCTGGTTGGTCAAGCGCGTAGCCAAGTCTACCCGGTCGATGGTGTGAGCGGTTCCCGCAACGCGGCTAGCCACGAGGACCGCCTTTGCGGAGGACGCGACGGACCGCGGATAGTGCCCGCCCGGCAATGCGATCGGCTGCAAAGCCTGTAGGGTTTCCAGGTCGTAGACGGATAGCAATTGGGAGTTCTCCGCTCCAACCAGAAGAAATCGTTTGTCGAAGGTAATCGCCATCTGAGTAGGCGTGCTACCGGTCCGGAGCGTAGCGATTTGCGAGTAATTCGTCCCGTCGAACACCAGAACCTGGTTGCGATTCTGACGAAGGACATAGAATCGGTCCCGAGACGGATCCGGCAAGAGATCAACCAGTCTGCCAGGAACATTCACGAACGTTCCCCGCTGGTCCGGTTCCCGGTTATTGATGAGAACGCGAACCTGCGTCGGCAGATTTACTGCTTGCGCTGATCGGATGTCGATAACAGCCGTAACTGTGCCCTTTTGGTTCTGGAACGTTGTGGGATCTACCGAGATGCGAATCGTCGCCGGCGTGATGCCGGACGACGGCGAAAGCGTGACGCCGGCGGTGGTCGTGGAGAGCGTAAAGGCCGTCCGTCCGCCACCCGGATTCACGATCGTGATTTGCTGGCTGGCCACCCGGCGGTCGCAGAAGTTTCCACGGAAAACTACGTCCTCTTGCGATGCAACGATGCGATGGGCCTGATCGAGTGAACCGATCGGGAACACCGTCACGCCGCTATCGGAAATCGAATAGAGCGTGTTGCCGTCCGCGGAAATCACGCTCTTGCCAGCGAGATTCTCAGCCAGTTGAATCCTTTCGCGAACCGAAAAATTGTCGGAATCCACGATCTGAAGAATTGGAGCCGCACCGGTGCCTCCGGTTCCGGCACCTACCTCCGGAACCTGCGCGTACATCACGCCCCGCTTGTTGTCTATGGCGAGACTGCCGATATTGAGCGCGCCAAGCGCGTTCGGAAATTGGCTAATCAGGGGGCCGTTCGAGCTGAACGATGCCCATCCGCCCGCCCAGAATGATCCGTCCGCCGAAACGGTAACCACGCGCGGGCCTAACGGTGGCGATGCCGTATAGCCCAACGACTGTAATGTTCTGGTATTTACCGCGTACCGGAAGCGGACCGTGTCGGTCAAACCGTAAATCACGAGTCCGTCCTGTGACGTGCTCATGGAAGCGCCGACAATTGTCAGAGGGAACGTCGCCGGAGGTTGCGGCAGCGTCTTTGCGGTAACACCTGCAACGGTGTCCACAACCTGTGTAGTCCCGTTCGAAGGGTCAAACAAAATGAAGTCCTGCGAGGTTACGACGAGGGCTTTGTTGTCAAGCCCGAACGCCAGCGCGAGGGGTGGGTTTCCGAGGACGAACGTCTGCTTACCATTCGTGGTCAGATCGATGACGGTCAGGCCGTTGGTCGATGTGGCCGGCGCAACGAAGTTCCCGTAATGCGTGACGACCAGATAACGGCCGTCTGGCGACAGGGCAACTCCGCTTGGCTGCGACGCTACGTTGATCGATGTCTGTACGGTCAGATTGGCGAGCGACATCACCTCGATGCGGTTTGCGGTGTAGTTGGCGATATACAGCACGCCGCGCGGCTCATCGAGAGCCAAATCGGACGCACTTCCGCCAATCGACACGACTGAGCCGAACGTTCCAGCCGTTGCGGCGCTGCCGAGACTTACCCCCAGGGCAATCATCCACCCAAACAAATTATTTCGCATATCTGACCTCACCCAATTTCGATCAGGCCGATTGCGGCTTGATCCACGTTTTTCAATCGCCACCCGGCTATTCTGCCGGGTTGGTTTGTTTCGATTTAGGATCGGGTCACGCTGCCGGGCATGCGCGACCCGATCCAAACTCTATCGATCTATCGACCGGACGATTACTCGCTGGTCTTCTTGCGGCGAAGCACGATAATCCCGAGAAACAGGATTGCCAGCACCGCACAAACGATTCGGACTGTTCCGCTATCCATCGTTGTTCTCCTTTCCTAAGCTGTTGCGATCTATCCCTTGCCACTTCTTTCGGCAAAATTTCGTTTTTTCGTGAGGGTTGTCCCTCATATGCTGTTCATCATCGGGACTAATTCCCGCATAATCTTCATGGCAACCGGCCCGACGGTCACGACGAACAGCGACGGGAGGATGCAGAAAAAGATCGGGAAGATCAGTTTGACGCCAAGCTTGGCGGCCTTCTCTTCAGCGATCTGCCGCGCTTGAATCCGCATATAATCAGCATGTTGGCGGAGGCTCTGGGCAACACCTGTGCCGAAACGATCCGCCTGAATCAACACGGCGACCAGCTTCTTGAGATCCTCGGCCGCCGACCTCTCCGCGAGGTTTCGAAGGGCCTCGACGCGGCGCTTGCCGGCCTTTAACTCCAGGTTGACCAGGCCAAATTCCTCGCTAATCTCCGGATGCGCGTGCTCCAGTTCCTTCGAAACCTGTAAGATCGCTTGATCCAATCCCAAGCCGCTCTCGACGCAGACCACCATGAGATCGAGCCCGTTTGGCAATCCGCGGTTGATTTCCTTCTGACGGCGCTTCGCCGCCATCCGGACATATTCATTCGGGCCGAAGAAACCCGCCGCGGCGGCGACCAGCACGGCCATAAATTTGTTGCTCGAATCCGTTGTCGACGAGGAAATCAACACGGCCGTGATCAGCGGCAGGGCAATACCTAAGGCCACCTTCGATCCGTATAGGATCCGCAATGCGTTCGGATTACGGATTCCGGCTCGAATCAGCCGGCGCTGCATGATCGTTACGTCCTTAGGGGAAGCAGGAACCAGATTTCCTAGCTTCTTCACCAGTTCGTGGAACGCGAGGCTGGGGTGGGAGGGCATCTCCTCGTCGACATCCGTTCCAGCTGCGACGCGATCCATCGCCTCCTTTGGCCGGATGTAGAGCTTCATGCCGATGGCTGAGATGCTCAGCGCGAGCGCGATGAAGACGATTCCTGTGAGCAGTACCGCCATAGCCTAGACCTCGATTTTCACGATCTTCTGCATGATCAAATAGCCAATAATCTGAAGGCTGACGGCGGACGCCATCATCATGATTCCGACCTCGTCGGTGAAGAAGAACCGGACGTAGTCCGGATTCGCAAAGAACATCAACACGGCGACCGCGACCGGAATCAGGCTCAGCGCGGTGGCTGTCATTTTTCCGTGTGCGCTGACCGCGCGGATGCGCCCGCGAAGCTTGAACCGCTCGCGAATCACATAGGCCAGTTTGTCGAGAATTTCCGCCAAGTTGCCGCCGGTGCGTTTTTGGAGCAGCACTGCTGAAACGAAGAAATGAACGTCGAGCGAAGGAACTCGCTTACCTAGCTTCTGCAGAGCTATATCCAAGGGCAGACCTAAGTTATGTTCTTCAAACGTGCGGCGAAATTCTCCGGCTACCGGCTCGGGAAACTCACGGTGGATCATTTCGAGCGAAACCGAAAAGGCGTGACCGGCGCGCATGGAGCGCGCGACAAACTCAAGCGAGTCCGGGAAAATCTCCTCGAACTTGTGGAGCCGTGCTTTGCGCTTCCGGAATACAAACAAGAGGGGCGCGACTCCGGCGGCCACGGCGACAGCCCAGGAAACCTGCCGGATTTCGCCCGGCAGTCCAATCCAGGCCAGTGCAAAACCGCCGAGGAAGAAACCAAGGCAGGCGTGTATGAACCTCGTGGGATGCCATTTGAGGCCGGCTTGTTCCAGTAGCTCTGCGAGCCGTCCCTGCAGCCGGTATTTCTTGAGGAAGGACTCAATGACTCGGCCGGCTTGTTGCTCGGTCCGGATCAGCCCCTTTACAGAGGCCTGTGCGGGTCCCTTCTTCGACTTGTTGGGGCCCGCGAGGCGGCTCTTAATCTTGTCGATGTCCGCGCTGCGCGCGAACTTTGAGACTAGCCACCATATCCCCATGGCGGCGATCCAGATTGCGATGACAATGAAAGCGAAACCCATGTTATGTGTTCCTCAAACCTCTACGACTTCATCGAAGATGTCGGACCGTAGACGAATGCCAGCAGAAAGCAATTTTTCGTAGAACTTCGGGCGAATTCCGGTGGCGGCGAATCGGCCGACGACTTGACCATCCGGGTTCAAGCCGCGTTTTTCAAATACGTATAGATCCTGCAGCGTGACGATCTCGCCTTCCATACCGGTGACTTCCGTGATGTTTACAACGCGGCGAGAACCGTCGCTGAGGCGCGCCGCTTGCACGAGAATATGTACAGCGCTCGCGATCTGTTGCCGGATCGAGGTCATCTGCATGTTCGAGTTCGCCAGCGAGACCATCACTTCCAAACGTGAAACGGCGTCGCGCGGCGTATTCGCGTGGACGGTCGTGAGCGAACCGTCGTGACCGGTGTTCATCGCTTGTAACATGTCGAGCGCCTCTTCGCCGCGGACTTCGCCGACGACAATGCGGTCTGGACGCATACGCAAGCAGTTGATGAGCAGTTCGCGCTGGCGCACCGCGCCGTTTCCTTCAAGATTCGCCGGACGAGTTTCGAGGCGTGCCACGTGGGGCTGCTTTAACTGCAATTCGGCGGCGTCTTCAATGGTGACAATTCGTTCCTTCGGCGCAATGAACGCAGACAGCGCGTTGAGCAAAGTCGTCTTTCCGGCACCCGTTCCGCCGGCGATGATGATGTTAAGATGCGCCTTTACGGCCGACTCGAGCAGTTCCATCATTCCGGGGGACATCGCTTTGCGGTCGACGAGATCCTGAGGCATCAACTTGTCGGTACTGAATCGGCGGATCGAGAGCAGCGGCCCATCCACGGCGAGCGGCGGGATGATGGCGTTTACGCGCGAACCGTCGCTTAAGCGGGCATCGACCATCGGGGTGGATTCGTCGACGCGGCGGCCGACCTGGGAAACGATCTTGTCGATAATTCGCAGCAGATGCTGGTCGTCGCGGAACGAAACGTTCGTGAGTTCGAGCAAGCCCTTTCGTTCCACGTAGACTTGCTTGTGCGTGTTCACCAGAATGTCTGAGATGGTCGGGTCTTGCAGCAAGGGTTCGAGAGGCCCCAGCCCGAACACTTCGTCGAGAACTTCGTCGCTGATCTGCTGCTTTTCAATCGAGCTCAGCAACGTGGGCTCGTTGTCGATCAGCGACATCACCGCTTGGCGAACCTCGCTTCGCACCCGCTGATTGTCGATCGTCGCTAGCGCTTCGAGGTTGATCTTGTCCACCAACTTGCGATGCAGCGTGAACTTCAATTCCTGATACTCGGGCTTGAGGCTCGACTTCGGGCGGCCCGAGTTCTTCAGAAGACGCTGCTCCCAGGATTGCTGGGGCGCTTTTGTGTCCATGGATGGAAACATAAAAAACTTATCCCTTTATGCGCGATCGCTCTTATGCCACATGTAGTGCGGCCTTGCCGAGCGGCGCGGCATTCCTGCCACGCACAATGCTTGTTGATAAGCGGTTCGCCAAGCTCTCGATCGCCTTGCCGAGTTCCCCGTCTCCCCCGAGTGGCTGGCCGAGGGTGACGACGCGGTGGAGCGAAAAATAGTCGTTCGGAAGGCTGGCGTGCACGGCGCAACCAAATAGTTTTTCCATGTCGGCAACGCCGATTCCGTCGCTCTTCTTCACGCGGTTCACGAGAATTTGGAACCGCTCTTTCGGAAAGCCCAACTGGTCGACCAGCGTCAGCGCTTTGCGCGTCAGGTGGAGGCTGGGAAGCTCGGAAGTCGACACTAGAAACGCGCGATCCGCCTCTGAGATCGCGACCAGGCTCGAGCGATTGAAGACGACGGGCAGATCAAGGATCACCCAGTCGTACAGTTGCCGAATGTGATCGATGACCACATGCAGCCGGATGGTTTCCATTGCTTCCGCGTAGGGCGCGGCGGGTGCGGGAAGGATATCGACGCCGCCGCAATTCACCGTCAGAGAGTTCCAGAGAGCGACATCCAAGTGCTCGGCGTGCTGGACGGCGTCGAGCAGCGAGTAAGGGTGACTGAGTTTGAGATAGAAACCGATCGTACCGCCCATCAGGTCGAAGTCCGCGAGCAGGATGCGCTTCCCGGTTTTCTTGTGTAGGGCGAACGCCGTTTGCGTTGCCAAGGTTGACGCTCCCGATCCGGGTTTGGTGGAGGTGAAGACGACCACATTGCCGATTTCCGGCTGCACGGCCCCCGCTTCCGGCTTCCGCAGTCTGCGCAGGCGCGCGATCGCTTCGCGTTGCGTGGATCGTTCAAAGGGCGCGTAGAGGAACTCACTGGCACCTTGGCGGAGGCTCCGCAGAATCGCCTCGGAATCGTTTTTCCGATGCAGGCCGACGACCTGCACGGGCGGATCGAGGTTGACGAGAAATCCGATCAGTTGACACGCTGTTTCGAGATCGGTTGCCAAGTCGATCAAGACCAATTCCGGGCGCAACTGACGGACTCGAATCTCGAGTGTCGGTTGCGGCGGATACGTCTTCAAGTCGGCGAGCACTTGAAAGGCGTGCGTCTCCGGAAGAGTCATCTCCAGTTGCTGCGCGAGGTCACGATCGGGCGAAATGAGGATCGCCGTGATCTCGCGTTCGGAGGCTGTC
>JAYVTO010000186.1:0-16117 GCA_043788745.1 Acidobacteriaceae bacterium | reverse complement strand
TGAAAACTTTCACTTCCGCTGTCAGGTATGCCTGCCCCGTCGGTACGCCAGCCGCGCTGTCGCACTTAATGAGGACGTCGCCGACGGGTTCCGAGAGGCTTTCCGGGCGAATGCCCACACTGGTCGTGCTTACCGTGCAGTTGAGTGTCTGCGCGTGACACAGACTCGCGGAAAACGCGCACGCAATGACCAAAAGATCGCGTGCCCGCGGGCGGACTATAGCCTGGAGCATGTCGCGATTTTCGCACAAATCGATTTCAGTGTGGATTTCAGTGTGGATTGTGCAGCGGCGGCTCGCCTGGTAGGCTTCATACCACGAGTGTACGGCTGGAAGTCGAGCAGATTCAGCTGGTTAGAATTTGACGGTGAACCCAGCCGGTTACGCCGGGGATGCAGTCCGAGGCGCGGCCGTAAGGTCGCGCGTACGACATCCGAGGCGCGGCCGTAAGATCGCGCGGTCATGACGCGCGCGCATCCGTAACTTCGCTCGCGGTTCATCGGTGCGGGGTGGAAAGCTCGCTTACGGTCGCGGTTCGGTATACTGCAGTCTTAGCACCGAACCGCGACCGTTGGGGAGCGAACCTCAAACGGGCGGGATTTGCGCCGCACATCGTTCCTTCAAGTTCTCGCCTTCCGAGCGACCCTGATCCTTACCACCTAGAGCTTGGCACCAAGAACAACCCCGGGCTGAAGCCAGGGGTTATAGCGCCGTCGGCTGCGGCGAGGATCGTTTCGATCCGAATCGAGCGGTCGGAGAACTAGCAGGGCGTGCGGCCGGCCTGCGCCGCGTGTGCGTTCTTGAAGCGTGCAACCTGAGAGAACCTTTCGAGGAAAGCGTAGTCCTGAGCCTGATTGTCTTCAATTGAAAAGCCACGAATGATTAGCGATCTCCCTCGCCTCGAGCCCGTAAGCTTCCCGGCCGGAATCAGCGTATTTTTTCCCGCCTTCAATGACGCGCCGTCGTTGCCATCTCTGATTCAGCGGACGATGGACACACTCCGAGCCGTGTCGCGCGACTACGAGGTGATCGTCGTCAACGACGGAAGCACCGATGCCACGGCGGAGGTCTTGCGCGATCTGGAACGCCAGTATCAGCCCTTTCTTCGCCTGATTACGCATGAGCAGAATCGAGGCTATGGGGCCGCGCTCCGCACCGGACTCGCCGCTGCGACGAAAGAGTTCATTTTTTATACCGACGGCGATGGCCAGTACGATCCCGGTGAACTGCCGCGGCTGCTCGCGGCGATGACGCCCGAAACCGGCCTCGTTAACGGTTATAAGATCGAGCGCAATGATCCTCGCCATCGCATCTGGATTGGGAACGTCTACAACCGATTTGCGCGTTTGATGTTCGGAATCAGCCTGCGCGATATCGATTGCGACTTCCGGCTGATTCGCCGCAGCGCGCTCGATCTCTCGCACCTTCGCGCCACGGGCGGAACCATCTGCATTGAGATCGTCCGCAGCCTCGAATTAAGCGGCACGGGCGTCGTCGAACTACCCGTGCACCACTACCCGCGCCTGCACGGGCACTCGCAGTTCTTTCGAATACCTGCGCTCGCGAGCACATTCTGGCAGCTCTGCGCGCTGTTCTTCCGGCTGGTCGTGATTCCGGAGATCGATGGACGCACGACGCCACCCACGCGGGGAAACACGCAGCCCGCGCGTCTGCCGGGCTGGGCGATCTTCTTGTCGATTTTCGCCGCTGTGACGGCGCTATCGCTGCTGACCTACGGGCGCGCATTAACGCTGCCCTTCATCGCGGACGACTACATCCAGATCCAGATCGCGCGCGACTACGGATCCGTTTCGACCTGGCCCGCGCTATTCGCGGACGCTCTCTACCGCTGCCGGGCCACTTCGCTCGTCATGACGTATTGGACCGAAAACGTGTTCGGCCTGAATCCGCTCGCCTTCCGCCTTTCGAGCCTTGCGCTGCACATTGTCAATTGTCTGCTGGTCTTCGCGCTCGGCGCATGGCGGCCCATCGGTTGCAAGATTTCCGCGATTGCGGCCTGTTTTTTCGCTCTCAGCCAACGCCATAGTGAGGCCGTGATCTGGTATGCCGCGCTGCCCGAGTTGCTTGTGTTCCTGTTCTCCGTGGGCAGCTTCTTGTGCTGGGTCCGCTGGCTCCAAGGCGGCAAGCGGTCTTGGGGCTGGTACGGAATGGCCCTGGCGCTCTTCGGGTTGGCGCTGTTCTCGAAGGAATCTGCGGTAGCGGTTGCTCCGTTGTGCGCGCTGGCGGCCGGGCTCCAACCGGAACGGCGCCGCGACCTTTGGTGGACCTTGCCGTTTTTCGTTGGCGGCGCTGCCTACTTCGCGATGACGTTTGGCGCGCGTGACACACATCTCCACTTCAACGACGGCACATTCTCGCTCGGCGCGCCCTTCTGGAGCGTCATCGCCCGCAGCGCCGCGGGCTTGCTCTGGGTTTGGGGGCTGATCGCGCTGGGGGTCTTCGCGGTCTTCCGGCCGAAACGTTGGCGGACGTTGCTGTTGATCTCCGCTGCCTGGATGGTAATCACGCTGCTGCCCTATAGTTTCCTGACACACATGCCTCGCGTGCCCAGCCGCCACACCTATCTGGCGAGCGTCGGCCTGTCATTTATCGTCGCGGCCATGATCGCCAGCCTGTGGTTGTGGAGCGCGCGCCGCAACCAAATCTGGATTGCCGCCGTTCTGACGACCGTAATCGTTCTCCACGAGTCCACCTATGTGTCCATCGTAAAGCACGCCCAATACCTCGACCGCGCCGCGCCGACCGAATCTCTGCTGCGCGTCGCGAGGCAGTCCGCCGGGCCTGTGTACGCGAAGTGCTTTCCGTACTCGCGCTACATCGGCGAGTATGCCTTGAAGGTCACAGGGCAGAACGCCGTGTTCCGGATCGGGCCGGAAGCGAAGGCGCAGCCGACGGCCATCGACTTCTGCAACGGGCGGATTCACGAGTAGAAGCGTATCGAATCCTGCGACCCACCACGACGAAAACGGACAGTAGGTCGGACCGCCAGGTCCGACTGAGGCGCCAATGGCTTCGAGGCGCGCACGAAGCGAGGCCGCAGGCCGAGCGAAGTAAGCGCCCGCGCAGCACCAAGAATTGCGGCATTCACAATCTATCACTTACAGTGTGGTTTCTGGAGAGAAACCACACTGCAAATAGTTAAATTGTGGTAGCAGGCGGAACGGGGCGTCGGGTGAATCCGCTCCCGACGCGGCCCTTCGGGCCGCTCTGGTCGCGGCTCTGCTTTGGTGCACTTCGCAATGAACATCGCCTAAGCACGCCCGCCCTAAAGGGCGGGGTTAGAGTCTCTCGTCGTTGCGCCTCCTGCTGAGATCTTTAGTTGCGGCTGCTGGCCTCAGGTTTCCGGCGGTGATAACGAGCGCGCGTCCGGAACTGCGTTCGCGGTTCGTGGCGACTGGGATCCGCTCACTTCGTTCGCGGTTCTGTGGCGGTTTTTGTTCACCGACCCGGAGGATAGCGCTACTGCGGGGCAGAGCCTTTGTGGTTGTTTCGGAATTCTTCGTCGATGATCTTGCGGCCTTGGAAGCCGTCGGTGATGCCGTGCCAGAACAGGATGGCGGGCTCGCCGAGACGCCAGCAAAGATAGACTTCTTCGCCGCGATAGAGCGTGGGGAAATCGATTAGGCCGATGTCGAGGTCCTTGATGAGGCAGCCGTAAGCTTCGATTTGATCCAGAGTGGATTTGAGTCCGGAGGCGGCGGAGTCGCGGCGCTGGCGGAGGGCGAGCATCTCGCTGCGATTGACGGTGGAGCCTCCGAGCATGTGGATGCGTTGCTTGATGCGACTGAACTCCAGGTCTGCCGTCTCCATTTCGGATTTCAGGTGAATACCGCGGCGAAGGGCGGCCTCAACGTCGTTGAGCGCGGCTTCGGCTTCTTCGATGCGGTAGTAGCGAGACATCTAGTTTGTGGTTTTCATGCTGCTGAGCAGACGCCACGCGAAGAAGCCGAGGACGGCGATGGCGAGGCCGAGGACGGTGTAAAGCAGCGCGGGCTGGCGCTCGCTCCAGGGCTTACTAGGGACCAACGGCGGGCGATAGGCGGGATTCGTTTCTTCGAGCCCGAGAGTAAGCACGGCAGCCTGCACCGGAGTGGCGTTGGCGAGCCGCTTGGCCAGGTCGTAGACAGGCTGGAAGGCGGACGTATTGCCGTAGTAGAGAATACTCGTGCCGCCGGCGGCTTCAAACTTGAGCGTCCGTTCGAGGCCGAGAAAGCGGGCACTGCGGACCGTAAGCGGTTGGTCGTCGCCGTTATAGATGCGCACACGCCAATAGCGATCGCGGCGATCGTTGACGGCGATGAGGAGGTTCTCGCCGCGCTCGTAGCGGACGAGCGCACCGCCGGCGGCGCTGGACCAAGCCTTGCCGTCGGGCGAAGTTTCGATGGCAGCGGCGCGGTCGAAGGCTTTCCCGACGATGTCGAACTCAACGCGATCGATGGGGAGTCCGCCGAGGCCGAGGTCGAAGGTCGCGATGGTTGTTTTGTCTTTGGATTCGACGGCGGGCGTAGCTTGCGCGAGCGTTTCGCGCGCCGCGCTGCGGCGTTCGAACTGCACAACGGAGGCAGTCTGCACGTTCTTCGGATCCACCCAACCGTCGATGGTAAGGCGCAGATAGCGGCGGCTGGAATCCGGGTAGTCGATGTCAAGCGAGGAGATCTGGCGGCCGTCCTGGGTGAAATCGAAAATCGCGGCATCGTCGCGCACTACGGCCCAGCGCTTGGCGTCTTCGCTGGTTTCAATCTTCACGCGCTGGCGAAAGTTCCGGCGCTCGGTGTCGATGCGGAGGCGATTGTGCGGCACGACCTGGCCGAGATCGTAGACGAGTTCGAGGTTGCCGTCGCGGATCGCGCGATCGACGACCATGCCGGTGCGGCGGGAGAGCGTCTCGGAGTCCGCTGCGATTTCGAGGATGTAAGGCAGTTCGCCGCCGTCGTGCAGGACGCGGAGATCGGAGAAGGTGGGCGAGGCCGCGGCGTAGATGGCGCGGTCGAACTTGATCGAAGCGAGTCCGGTGGCCGAACCAAGAATCTCGCGATGGACTTTCCAAGCGGAGGCGGCGAAATCGCCGTGGAGGAGTCCGGCGGCGAGGAGGACGAAAAGGCTAAAGCGTCTGCGCATCGTCTTTCCAGATTTTGGCAATCTTGTCCTTGTAGCGCGAGTAGACATACGACGTCACAACCAGGATGACACCGAGGCCGAGGAACGCGACGATCTTGAGGCCTTGATTGAGCTCGAAGATGTCGACGAGATAGAGCTTCACGAGGACGAGGCCGAGCGCGGCGAGTCCGATGAGGCGATTGATCGCAGTGTGCGTAGCGACTCCGATGGAGACGATCACGACGCCGTAGAGGCCGAGCAAAATGGACTGCGCGATGAGGTTGACTCCGTAGGCACCGGTGGGCAAGCCGCGGTAGGCCCAGCCCGAGACCTCGAGCGCGAGGGCTCCCCAGAAGATGACGTGACCGGCGATATAGATGATGGCCGCGAACGTGTCGCGACGGAAGAAGTAAGCGGTAAGCCAAAAGGCGAGAGCGGACCAGGCCAGGATGAAGAAGCGCGAGTTCAGGAGGAGCGAATAGCTGTTGGCCTCGGAGAGCGACTGCGCGTCGACGCCGAGGATGCGCAGGGCTACAAGGACCAGCATGAGCGTGGAGAGCCAGTAGAGGCGCGGCGCTTCGAGGCGCTTGGCTATATAGGAGAGCGCGACCGCTTCCATCGACCAGGCGAGCGTGATGCGCCAGGCGCTGAATTGAATCGGCACGGCGAGGGTGAGAAAGCTGAGTCCCATGACGGCCGCGATCAGCGCGGCGTTGCGGATCTGGGCTCGCGATTCGACGGCCGTGCTCCACAACATCCAGCCCACGCCGACGTAGACGCCGGAGACAGCGACAGCGAAGAGGCCGTTGAGTGAATGGTATTGGGGCTCGAACAAGGCGTAGCCGAAGGCGAAGTAGGCTATGCCGTCGAGCGCGAGAACAGTGAGTAGCGTCGCGTTGGGGGCGTTGCCCGCGATGCGGATCCACCAATAGGCCCAGACGAGGAATCCGAGGAAGGCGACGGTAAGTACGGTGAAGAACTCGGCGACGAACAGCTGTGGCTGGGCCTTATCGATGTGGATGCCGTAGACGAACCAAAACGCGGAGAAGGCGGCGGCGAGGAGAGTGACGCGGCGCAGCGCACCGGCGAAGAGGCCACCCATCGCCGTCAGGCTGAGCAGCGTGAGCGAGAACGTGCGGGAGTCCTTGTACCAGATGCCCGCGATTCCGGCGGCAGCGAGAATCTGAGCCGCTGTCGACAGCACCTGACCGCCACCCATCACGAAGAGCGCGTAGCTGACGAAGGTGAAGACCGTGGCGATAAGCGCGCTTTCGGCACGGAACTTGTCGCCGTACCAAGCCAGAAAGATTACCGTACTGGCCGTGATGGCGAACGTTGGCGGGATCTTCCAACCTTGCCTGCGGCCGAGCCAGACGGCACCGGCGTTCAGCATGGTGAGGTAGCTGAAAAGGACGACGGGCTTGTCCTGGCCAGTGGAAAGCGCGATGGGAGTCAGATAGCCGCCGATTTGCGCAAGCGTCGAGAGCGCGCCGGCGTTGTACCGCATGGCGAGGAGCGTTCCGATCACGGTAATGAGCACCATCAACGCGAAGGCGGCCTCGATCGGAACGAGATGGTAGAGGCCGAAGGAGGCATAGAACGATAGATAGAGAATGCTGACGCCGAGCGCGGAGATGCCTTGCGCGAAAATCTTCTGGCCGCGATTCCAAAGGATGTCGCCGCCGAAGAGAGTAGCCAGTCCGGCGAAGATACCGAGGATGACGCGTCCGCCGGGTCCGATGTATTCGTTGTCGACCAGGTATTTGAAGGCGAAGGCGACACCGATCATCAGGGTGACAACGCCGATGCGATTGGCCCAGGCGAGTCCAACTTTGCTCTCCAAGCTGGCGGATTCAGCCGGTGGCTGGACGGCGTACGGCGGCGGATCCGGGGAGAACTGGAATTGCGGCGGAACCTGTTGTTCCTGATACGGGTACTGCTGGTAAGTCGGCTGCAGCGGCTGGTCTGAGGGTGGCGCGGCGTAGACGGGGTATTGTTCCGGGGCTTGGTATTCGGCGGCGCGATACTCAGATTGCTGACGGGCGGCGAGGTTTGGATCGAGGGCCGCGAGCTGGTTCTCCAACATTTGAACGTGGCGAACGAGAGTGGCCATAGCGCTGGACATCGCGTCGAAGCGATCACTCAACTTCTGGGGCTCAATGGGATCCATAAGCGGCTGGTCTCCGGACGCCCGCGCGCGAACGCGATGCTTCAGCACGAAGGTATGCGATCCGGGCGGTTCGTGTCAACTTAGGACGGGTGGCTGGTGCCGAGTGCTCCAGTCGGGTGCGAAGCTTGGCTTGGCTTGACCGAATGGGTTGAGAGCGCGGCCAAGTCTTCGTCGGACCTGGTGGTGCGACGTGCCGGGCTGCAGCCCGGGGTTAGCCCCGCCGGTTACGGCTTGGATCGTTTCGATCCGAATCACGCGGTCAGAAAACGAATTCCAAGTTGCGTTCGATTGCTTTTTGGATACCGGCTTACGTCGGATTGGGCGACGCCGGCGCGGCTTGGGGCTTCGTTGCTTCCGCCGTGGCAGCGATGTAGAAATAGCTCATCCCTTCGTCGACGTCGTCGTAGGTGAGCGGATGGCGGCCGCGATTCACGTAGAAGAAATTGATCAGCGCAAAATCGCCGGAGGTGAAGGCGATGTGGACGAGAAGGGCGGAGAGAATCGTCAACTTCCAGCGCGGCGGGGCAAGGTAGGCGTAGGCGAGCAGGGCCGGGTTGATGATGAGCGAGGGCGTGAGTGCGACGCAGACGAAGGCTCTGGCTCCAGCGACGAAGCGGTGGGCGATGGCGTAGGCAATGGCCTTGCGCCAGACGATCCGATAGCGGACGTCGATGGCTCCGAAGGCCCGGTAGGCGATGCCGTGGAGGAGTTCGTGGAGGGGCAGCAGGGCGAAGGCGAGCGCGACGCCGAAGCCGAAATCGCCGACTCCTTTGGTGCCGTAGTTGCCCTGCGACCATTCGAGGCCGAGGAGTCCGAGCGAGACGAAATTGAGCGCGAGGTACGCCGCAATGGGCGGGGTGGGGCGCAGCAGGTAGCCGTGAAAATACTGTTCTAAGAAAACAACCGGGTTGTTATGGCGAAAGGTCGCGATGCGCGCAAAGCGCGTCGCGTCGTGGAGTTCGTCGATGGCGGGTTCCGCCATGGCTACCAAGCTATCACGCGAAGTCCCGTTTGGAGGCGGACAGCGAGTAGCGCCAGGCAGGGCGGTGCGATTTCACGTTGATGTTGTGCAATCCGGCGGCGTGGGCGAGGCGGCGAAGTTCGGCAGCGCGAAATCCGGCAGCAAACGAAATTGGTCCGTCGTGCAGGGTAACGGGATCCCAATGGCAAAACGGCTCGGTGGCGGCCAAGAACCAGTAGGCGAGCGGCGAGCGGATGAGATCAATCGTGAGGACGCCGCGACGAGCGACGCGAGCCATTTCGGCAAACAGGCGCGTGACGGCGGGGTTCTCAAAATGGTGGAGAAACAGCGAGGAGAACACGTAGTCGAAGCTCGCGTCGCGGAACGGAAGTGCGAAGGCGTCGCCGCAGACCTTCGCGGTCTGGGCAGTTTCCATGTGCGAGGCGACGTGATCGAGAAGGGTGACGAAGGCTCCGGGGCAGGCTGTGCCGATGACCGTGGCCATGTCTCCCGAGGCTCCACCGATGTCAAGGAAGGTGAGGGGCTCGAAGCGATCGTCAATGGTTCGCTTGAGGAGCGAGCGGAGAGTGGAGTGGCCGCCGAAGTCGCGATTGAGGCGAACGAGATCGGCGAGGCTGGCGGCGGCCTGCCCGGGCGGAAGGGTGTCGAGGATCTCGGGATCGATACGGCGAGGTCCGAGCGCGGGAATCATTGCTTGTTCATTGTTTGTTCATTGCACACGGCGGGCCGTGGGCGCTTTCATGCGATGTACACTAACGTATTCATGGATATTGTCACCAGTCACATGGGTTGGATCGAATGCATCTGCGGGCCCATGTTTTCCGGCAAGAGCGAAGAGTTGATCCGGCGGCTGCGTCGCGCGTTGATCGCACGAAGACGAGTGCAAGTATTTAAGCCAGCCATTGACGATCGTTATTCCGACGATCACATTGTCTCGCATGGCGACCAGCGGATGAAGGGTGAGCCGGTGACGTGCGCGTCGGAGATCCTGGCGAAGATGGATTGGCGCACGCAGGTGGTGGGCATCGACGAGTCGAACTTCTTCAACTTGGAACTGGTGGATGTCGCCCAGCAGTTGGCGGATACCGGTAAGCAAGTGATCATCGCCGGGTTGGATACCGACTTCATGGGTCGACCCTTTACGCCGATGCAGGATTTGTTGTGCGTGGCGGAGTCGATTACGAAGACACTCGCGGTCTGCATGCGATGTGGGAATCCGGCGAAGCATACGCAGCGATTGGTGGAATCGGAAGACTTGATTGTGGTGGGTGCGTCGGGGATGTATGAGGCCAGGTGCAGGCGGTGTTTCGAGCCGGGATTCCCGAAGCAGGAAGTGATGGAGTTCGCGCGGCCGGTGCGGGATTCTTCGGGCTAATGCCATTACCGGCACACCAAAACATCCCCGGGCTGAAGCCCGGGGTTACTGACCCCGCCGGTTCGGGCGGGGATCGTTTCGATCCGAATCGCGCCGTCAGAGAACGAATGCGCGCGCCCGTTACGGCCGCGCCTCGATGTTAGACATTCTTCTGCGACATCACCCAGCGAATCTGGATTCCCCAGTGATCGTGCACATTGGTGAGCAGGTAGAACGTGCGGCCGAGCATGTACTTCTTGCCGTCCGCCTTGTAGCGGCTGTAATTCACCAGCACCATGATCTTGTCGGGCGCCTCGGCGTTCACGACTTCGACCTTGTCCAGGGACGAACTGTGCCAGCCTTCGGTGTGATTCATCTGGACGAAGTCCATCATGAAGTCGGGCGGAGTGGCGCTTACCTGCACGCCGCCTCCAGGCCGCATGGCGACAAACGGGAAGTTCGCGACCGTGCGCAGGCCGGCGTTGTCGGATTTGTTCCAGTGCTTGAAGTAGTTCTCGAAAAGCGCGCGGGCGATGGTTTCGGCATTCTGGGGCATGGCAACAGTCTACCGGAGGTAAAAGAGGCTGAGGCGAGGGATCCTGGCGTCTTCGAACAGACGCCGTTCGAGCAACTGGCGTTCGAGCATCGCGAGTTGATCGGCCGTCATCTTACTGCGATAGGGCTTCAACTGCGCATCGACTTCGCGGCGCGCGGAGAACAGCGCCTCTTCGGTAGCGTGCGTCCGCACTTCGGCGACAAGCTTGTCCTCGAGCGCGGTGAGACGCTGCTCCAGTTGTTCCAGATCCTCGTATTGCTTGTCGGCGTCCGCATGCAGCGCGTCGAGCGTATCGGCGACATTCGTGATTCCGGTCGCGCGGAGAACGCCAGCCGTGCGGTGCAGATGGGCGCGCAGGTCGTCGACCGAGAACGGCGGCGAGGCTGGCTTCGAGACGCGTGGAGCGCCTTCGGCCATCGCCTTGGCTTCCGATGTAACGGCCTGCGTGCAGTAGGCGATGGAGTTCACCATCTGCGTGCGGTTGCGCTTGGTCTTCCACTTTTCGAACGCTGCGTCGATGCCGCGGAGTGCCGCTTCGAGCGGCACTCCGGAGTTCTTCCATTGCTCAATCAACGCCCAATCGAGCGGAGAAAGAAGGAAGAGGCCGGTGCCGCGCGCGCGCTGGAAGTGCTCTTCGACTTCGGTGAAATAATTGAAGTAGTTTGCGTCCACAGGAATTACGCCGCCGGGTCGGGACGAACTCCTCCGGCGAAGATCACAGTCTGACCGGAGCCTTGCGTTTCGAGCAGCAGAAATCCGTCGGCATTCAGGCCGGCCGTGGTTCCACGCACTTGATCCACGATGACGCGGCGGCCTTGCACATAGCTGGAGCCCTGCGCGAAGATGCGCAGGACGTCTTCCTTGCCGAGTTGGGCGTTGCGATCAATGGCTTCGAGAATCGCCACGAGCAGATCCTCCCGGCGCACCGCGCGACCCGCGGCCAGTCGCAGAGACGTCGCGATATCGGCAATGGGTTCGGGAAATTTCATGTGGTTCGCATTGATGCCGATGCCTGCCAGGATCGCGCCTTCGTGCAATTGCGTGAGAATGCCGCAGACCTTCTTGTCGCCGATGAGGAGATCGTTCGGCCAGCGCAGATCGCAGCGCACGCCGCAGACGTTCGCGATCGCTTCCTGGACGGATATGCCGAGCATCAGAGTCAGAACGGGAGCGGTCGAGGCGAGGCGCAGAACGATGGTGAAGTAAAGCCCGGCTTCCGGTTCCGAGTGCCACGCATGCCCGTGCCTGCCGATGCCTGAAACCTGCTCTTCGGCGCCGGCTAGAGTTCCGCTGGGGCAGCCAAGCGCTGCCAGCCGTTGCGCCTCGTACATCGTGGAATCGAGAGATGGATGCCAATAGACTTCGCGATCGGGCAGGCGGTCGCGGACTGCTGCGAGATTGAACATGGGCTAGCGCGCCCTCATACGAAAATTGATGTCGACGGCAACCGCGGAATGCGTGATGGCACCGCAGGAAATGAAATCGGGTCCGGCTTCCGCGTAGGCGCGCACGGTATCGAGGTTGATCCCGCCGGAAAGCTCGATCTTGACGCTCGGGTTACGCGCGCGGATAGAACGAATCTCCGTTGCGGCTTGGGAGGGAGTCATATTGTCGAGCAGGAGATCCTTCGCGCCGGCGTCGAGCGCTTCGTCAATCTCAGCGCGGGTGCGCACTTCGCATTCGATGCGAACGCCATCGGGGAGACCCGCGTGGACGGCGCGTTCGACGGCAGCGCGGACACCCCCTGCGAGCGTCACGTGATTGTTCTTGATCAACACCGCGTCGTAGAGGCCCATGCGGTGGTTGACGACGCCGCCGGCGGCCGACGCCAGTTTTTCGAGAATGCGCCAACCGGGCGTTGTCTTTCGCGTGTCAAGAATCCTGGCACCGGTGCCGGCGACGGCGTCGACGTAACGCGAAGCAAGCGTCGCAACGCCGCTGAGCCGCTGCAAGAAGTTCAGCGACACCCGCTCACGCGTCAGCAAGAGGCGCGCGGGACCGTGCACGGAAGCAATGATGTCGCCCGCGCTGGCTCGATCGCCACTGGCGAAGTGCACGTGCACATCCGGCATCAGCAGGTTCAATAGCTCGACGCCAGCGACCACGATGTGCTCGCGCGCGGTGAAGTGCCCATCGGCCTGAAGCGCCGCGTCGACCGTTGCCTGGGTCGTCAAATCGCCTGAGCCGACGTCTTCGGCGAGCGCCCGATCGACAAGCGCGACGATGTCGGGATGAGTGATGTCGAGCTTCATGTTTACGCGGAGCGCTCGATGGCGGCGAGGTTCTTCGTCACTTGTGCTTCATAATCCGCCTTCTTTTGGCGGATGGTCGCGATCACTTTCTCGGGAGCTTTTTGAATGAAGTCTTCGTTCGCGAGTTGGCGCTCCGAGTTTTCGATCACTTTGCGGAGTTGCTCGTTTTCCTTGATCAAGCGGTCGCGCTCGCCTTCCGCTTCGGGAAGTTCGAGAATGAGGTCGAACTCCGGCGTCGAACGGACCGCGCCTTCGAGCTTCGGCGCTTTGCCTTCTTTGAGGGCAAGCGTGACGTTGGCGAGCTTTTCGATTGCCGCGGCGCGCGCCCGAGCGACTCCGATGGCCGCGCCTTCCGCGTAGAGCGTGCCGGGTACGTTGAGCTTGCGATCAATCTTGCGCTCGGCGCGAATTGTGCGCGCCGACGTGATGATCGATTGCATGGTGGCCATCTCGGATTCTGCCGCGGCGTCGTGCAACGCTTCCTCATAGACCGGGTAGGCAGCGAGCGAGATGGACTTGCCCAGCTTGGCGCCCGCGGCGGATTCGAGTCGCTGCCACAGTTCTTCGGTGAGGAAGGGCATCATTGGATGCAGCAGGCGCAGGGCGCGCTCATAGACCCACAGCAGCACGGGCACGTCGGTGCGGAGCTTGATGAGTTCAAGATACCAGTCGCAGAAATCGTCCCAGAAGAAGGCCCACAGCGCGTCGGCAGCCTCGTGGTAGCGATGCGTTTCGATCGCTCGATTGGCTTTCTCCGCGGTCGCATTGAGGCGGCTGACGATCCAGCGATCCTCAAGGTCGGTGAGGGGGGTGCCGGTGTGTCCGCTCCCGACGTGGCCCTTCGGGCCCCTTTGGTCGCGGCTCGGATTGGTCGCCGTGGCGTGTTCGCCGGCAGCGTCCCCTCCGTTACGGTCGGGGTTCAGGTCGAGGTCTGCGAGTTTCGTGCCCACTCTGCTGAAAATCAGCCGCGAGGCGTTCCAGATTTTGTTCGTGAAGTTGCGGGCGCTGGTGAGGCGCTCTTCGCCGAACGACACATCGGCGCCGGCGGCCGCGCTGACAAGCAGCGCGAAGCGCACGGCGTCGGTACCGTACTTCTCGTTGACTTCGAGCAGATCAACCACATTGCCTTTGGTCTTCGACATCTTCTGGCCATCTGCGTCGCGCACGAGGCCATGGATGTGGATCTGCTTAAACGGTGGCTCGCCTAGGAATTCGATGCCGAACACCATCATGCGCGCGGCCCAGAAGAAAATGATGTCGAAGCCCGTGACGAGCAGCGTGTTCGGATAATACTTCGCGAGGTCGGGTGTCTTGTCGGGCCAGCCCAGCGTTGAGAAGGGCCACAGGCCGGAGCTAAACCACGTATCGAGTACGTCGGTATCCTGGCGCAGATCGGCGGATCCGCACTTCGTGCACACGGTGGGATCTTCGCGCGACACAATGATTTCGCGACAGGCCTGGCAATGCCACGCGGGAATGCGATGGCCCCACCACAACTGGCGCGAGACGCACCAATCGCGGATGTTGTACATCCACTCGAAGTATGTTTTTGCCCAATTGGCGGGTACGAACGTGGTGCGACCGCTCTCGACGGCCGCAATCGCAGGCGCGGCCAGCGGCTTCATCTTCACCCACCACTGCAGGGATTCGAGGGGCTCGACGACGGTCTTGCAGCGCGAACACTTGCTGAGGCTGACGGTGTAGTCGTCGATCTTCTCAACGAGGTCGAGTTCCTTGAGCGCGGCGACGACGGCTTTGCGCGCCGCGAAGCGGTCCATGCCCGCGAAGCGGCCAGCGGCGGCGGTCATCTTCGCGTTTTCGTCGAGCACCTTAATGCTTTGGAGCGAATGGCGCTTGCCCGCTTCAAAATCATTCGGATCGTGCGCTGGCGTGATTTTGACAAAGCCACTGCCGAACTTGGGATCGACCATTGTGTCGAGCACAATAGGGATCTCGCGATCGGTAAGCGGCAGGCGCAGAGTCTTGCCCGGAAGAGTTGCGACACGCGGATCTTCCGGGTGCATCGCAACCGCAGTGTCGCCAAGCATGGTTTCCGGACGCGTTGTTGCGACCGTGATGGAACCACTGCCGTCCGCAAGCGGATAGCGGATGTGCCACAGCGAGCCTTGCGTGTCTTCGTGGGCGACTTCGAGATCGGAAAGCGCGGTCTGGCAACTGGGGCACCAATTCACCATGTAGGCGCCGCGATAGATGAGGCCTTTCTCGTACAGGCGCACGAAGGCCTCGCGCACGGCGCGCGAAAGATCGGCGTCCATCGTAAAATGCTCGCGCGACCAGTCGCAGCTTTCGCCGACGCGCTTCATCTGTTTGACGATGAGGCCGCCGTATTGTTCTTTCCATTCCCACACGCGGCGCTCAAATTCTTCGCGGCCGAGCGCGTGACGATTGGTGCCTTCCGCGGCCAGCTTGCGCTCCACGAGCATCTGCGTCGCGATACCCGCGTGATCGGTTCCGGGAAGCCACAGCGTGTTATCGCCGCGCATGCGATGCCAGCGCACGGCCACGTCGATCAAGGAGTGCTCGAACATGTGGCCCACGTGCAGCGAGCCCGTGACGTTGGGCGGGGGGATAGCGAGCGAGAAGACGGGGCCTGGAGCGTCGACGTTGGCGTGATAAATTCCCGACTCAATCCACCAATCGGCCCAGCGCGGCTCTACCCGCTGGGGTTCGTAATTCTTGTCAATTTCCATGGGAATCTTAAGTGTAACAAGGGGCGGCTCGGCTACCGCTGCCCGCAGGGCATAGCGCCAAGCCTGAGCCAATCCGCGATCAAGCTCGCGGCCCCGTTTCGACGACGGGCAGTTTACCCGATTCCCAATTCATCGACATGCTCGAGCGGCGATCCGCAGAGGCGGCAGATGACGGCAGTGCAATCGCCGCAGACAAGGGGGTCCGCGACCGCCTTATGACACTGCGGACAATAGAATTCGACCGTAGTCTGGTGTTCTGGTGGCATCACTTGTTAGACTAACGGGAAAGCGGCCGATTTGTTCATGCCCGCAAACAAACGCCTTTCGTTCATCCTCGCTGCGGCCCTCGCAATGGCGGGCTGCAATACCGAACCACCGCCGTCGGCGGCGATCGGAGTGGCCTTTGTCGCGCCCATGCAGTTGAACCTGCGCAAAGATCTGGCGCCGAAGTCACCTGTGTCGGCTACTGTGAAACACGGGGAGAAGTTGAATGTTCTTGCCACCCGCCGCCGATTCATCAAAGTTCGTACGGCGAAAGATGTCGAGGGCTGGGCGGATGCCGGTCAACTGCTGAGCCAGGCGCAAATGGATGGCTTGAACCGGCTCGCTGAGCAGTGCAGAAATCTGCCTTCGCAAGGCGTGGCGACCGTTTACGACGACTTGAACGTCCACACAGAGCCCGCGCGCACGGCACCGAGTTTCGAGAAGATCACGGAAAAGATGAAGGTCGACGTGATCGGCTATCAGACAACGCCGAAGCTCGCGCCGCGCAACATCGCAGTCTTCGAACAGCCCGCGCAAATGGGGATCGCAAAGAAAACGCGCGAAACCAAGAAACTGCCGCCGCCTCCCATGCCGCCGGCTCCGGCGCTGCCCGGGAACTGGCTGGAGCTTTCTCAGGTCGACGAAGACGAGCTGGCGGAGAAGGCCGCCGCAAAGGCTCCGGCCAAGCCGGAAGCGCCGGCGGTGATGGACG
>JAYVTO010000185.1:0-15397 GCA_043788745.1 Acidobacteriaceae bacterium | reverse complement strand
GCGAAGCGCAAGGGCGTCGTCACGAGTTGGGGTCTGAAAGAAGTGTGGAGCAAACGTACGAGCCGATGTACAAGAACCGGATTGGAGGCCTACGGTGCCGGGCGAGCTGGCCGATGACAGCGAAGCCCATATCCATCAAGGGCACTCCCGCGGCAGAAGTCATTCAGAGGGCACAGTGCGTGCTGAGCAGCTTATAGCTCATGAGGGTTGAAGTCCCTCCTGCGCTCGAATGAGAAGCGCGTATCCGAACGCGGGGGTAACGTCTCGCGGGCCAGAGAAAGGAGAAGGTATGGAGAAGCATAAACGGGCACCAGAGCGAAAGCTGGAGACAGCCGAGGTTTACCTGAAGCCGCGACTTGCAGATCTCTGGAGGGCAGGGTGTCCACTGCGAAGTGGAATCCGAAGGGCTAGAGGACAAGTGCCGGGCCGTAATCGATCAGGGCAACCTCGACGATGATCTGGAAGCGGCCTGATACGGCACCAACAACCTGCAACTCGCTTACAACGCCCGCGCGATGTCGACGACATCGCTGAAGACTCCGTACGCGGTTTGCTCGACTCCCGGCGAGATGGCGACGGTTCCTACGGTGCCCATAAGGTCGGTGTGCAGGAGTAGCATATTCGAGGTGCCCCGCGCGCAAGCCAGGATATCTGTTTCGTCGAGCACCTCCGCGCGCACCCGCAGCTTCAGCCCGCTCGGCGTCGTCTTCGCTCGACTCACAAGCGCAATCGTCTTGCCGGTGGCTTTGAGCGCGGCGATTTTATCGGTAGTGAGGCGGCCAATCCCCCGTCGATCCACATCGAGCGGAGTCACCCCCGCATTGCACAACACGTTAGCCAGCGCCGCCGTCTTTGCCGCCGAATCCCAGCCGTCGATGTCGTAACTCGCATCCGCTTCGGCGATGCCCATGCGCTGCGCTTCCCCGATGCCTTCTTCCATCGTGAGCCCTTTCCGCATCGCGTCGATCACAACTTTAGTGGTTGAGTTCAACACGCCTGTGAAGCCGCTCACCACAACGGCCGGCAGATTGTTGCGGACCATGTTGAAAATCGGAGCGCCATCCATGACAGTCGACTCAAAGCGGAACTCGACACCCGCCAGCCGAGCCTGTTCGCGCAGCGAAGCGTAGGCGTGCGCGATCGGACCCTTGTTCGCCGTCACCACATGCAGGCCGCGCGCGAAAGCTGCCCTGATATGCGACAACGCGGGTTCGCCGGTCGCCGGATTCAGTGTCGTCAATTCAATGACGATCTCCGGGCGCGCACGATCGAGGAATTCATCGATTGGAACGTCAACGCCCATTGCCGGATCCAGCCTGGCTTCGATCGGCAGACCGCGCTGGTCGAACGCCGAGCCATGACGCCCAGTGCGGATCGCGACGATGCGAAAGGGATACTGGGCGCGCTTTTGCGCAACGAGATGGGCAAACGCCTTGCCGACACTTCCGTAGCCGATGAGAGCGAGTCGCACGGCTTTCTAGTGTAGCGAGCCCAGCAGTAGGTCGGACCGCCAGGTCCGACAGAGTCTCTGCCACGCCGGCCTGTGCCGTCAGCCGATCACCGATGCCAAGCGATCCACCGCGCCGCGAATCTCGGTCACAGGATAGCCCGCGAAGCCGAGCACCAGTCCCGGAGCGCATGGCAATACCGCGCTGCGGCTGAGAGCCATCGCCGAAACGCCCGCTCCCCGCGCATTCTCGCAAACGTACGCGTCGGACTCTCCCTTCCGCAGCCAAGCCGTCAAGTGCAAGCCGGCATCGGGCATCGCTGCCGTGAGTCGGCCCCCGAGTTTTCGTTGGATCGCGTCGACCAGCGTTCCGGCGCGCTCGCGATACTGGCTGCGCATCCGCCGGACGTGACGGCCAAGATGTCCCTCGCTCAGAAATTCGGCGAGCGCCGCCTGTTCGAGCCACGGCGATTGCCTGTCGCCCACGGCTCGTGCCGCCGCGAATGCGTCGACGACGTTCGGTGGAACCACCACGTAGCCGATGCGCATTCCAGGGAACATCACTTTGCTGAACGTTCCGATGTAGATAACCCGCCCGCTTTCGTCGAGGCCTTGCAGCGCGGGCAGAGGTCGGCTCGCGTAGCGGAATTCGCTGTCGTAGTCGTCTTCGATGATCCAGGCCCCAGCCTCGCGCGCCCAAGCGAGCAGGTCGATGCGGCGGGCAAGCGACATCGTGGTGCCGGTCGGAAATTGATGCGACGGCGTCACGTACGCGAGGCGCGCCGAAGGCATGCGAGCGCGCCCCGCCGAAACAACCAATCCATCGCGATCGACGGGCACGGGTACGATCGTAACGCCCGCGGCGCCGAACGCCGCCTTCGCGCCAAGGTAACCGGGATCCTCCATCCACACGCGATCGCCGGGATCAGTCAGCAGGCGGGCGGCGAGGTCGAGGCCCTGCTGCGCTCCCGTGGTGATGACGACCTGATCCGGTTCGCAGCGTACGCCCCGCGCAACGGCCAGGTAGACTGCGATCGCCTTGCGCAACCCCGGATAGCCTAGCGATCCTTGATAACTCAACGAAGGGCCCGCCTGCTTCCACTGCGTGTGCATCAATCGCCACCAGAGCCGCATCAACCCAGGTTCGATTGCGGGAATCCCGGGTTCGAACGGGCGTTCCGGTTCGTTGCTAGTGATGCGGGATTGCCCCGCCGCGAGGATCGCCGATCCTTGTCGCGACAGCCCTATTCCGGACGGCACCCCAGTCCGCGAAGGGCCTTTCGTGGCGAAGCCTTGCGCGACGAAAGTCCCGGAACCGGCGTGACCCTCGAGGTAGCCCTCGGCGATTAATTGCTCGAACGCCGCCATTACCGTATTGCGCGAGACCCCCAGTTCGGCCGCCAGCGCCCGAGTGGACGGAAGGCGATCGCCCGCGCCCAGCTTGCCCTGCCGGATCGAATTTTGCACGCGGTGATAGACCTGGCGATGCAACGGCGCAGCGCCCGTGGCGGAGCTGGCATCGTTCAGCCGACCGGTTACACAAGTCATCCTCCTCCATCGTACGGCGAAAGTGGACCCAAATCTAGCGCCACAAGCGGATCTATGCTTGGTGCCACTTTTCGGGCAAACTGGTGCCTATGGAAACCCCACAGGATTCGCGAACGATTCTCCGGATGCACCCCGAACGGTCGAAGCCGGACCGCGCCCACGAATTTCTGGAATTGGGGTACGTCGCGCACTTGGGGTTCGCAGTCAGGGAAACCCCAGATTCCGAACCCCAGCCGTACGTCATTCCATTGACCTACCACTTTGACGCAGCCGAGCCTAAATTGTTGTATCTGCACAGTGGAGCGAAGAGCCGGGCGCTGGATCATCTGGCGACCGGCGCTCCTGTCTGCGTCACTGTGACCCTGCTCGACGGCCTGGTACACGCGAAGTCCGCGCTGCATCATTCGATGAACTATCGCTCGGTGGTCGTGTTCGGGCGCGGGTGCCTCGTCCAAGACCCAGTTCGTAAAGAGGAGATTCTAGAGAAGATGATCACGCGCTACTGGCCAGACCGCATCGCCGGGCGCGACTACAGCCGCCCCACCGAGGGCCATTTGAAGATCACGGCGCTGGCGGAAATTCAAATCGAATCGATGAGCGCAAAAATCCGCGAAGGAGGCGCAAACGGACCCGGAGACAACGATCCGGAGGCACCAGGCACGTCGGGCGTGACTCCGCTCAGAGAGTTATAACCGCTTGTACGATTGGACTTAGCCAGCGATGCGGAGTTCACGGCGCATGCGGCGCGTGGCGCGTTGGCTAATGAGGTCGGCGACCTTGCCCATCAGCGTGGGCACGTCTTCCGGCTTGACCAAAACCGGACGCTGACCGTCGGTCTCGCCGTTCTGATACGTGGTGAGAATGGCGGTAGCCGGTTTGTACTGCATCATTCTGGCGTGTGCCAGCACCTTGTACGCGCCCTCGGGCGATTCCGTTTGGAGGTCGCTGACCACCAATTCGTACTCGCCGTCATCCATCTTCCCCACGGCTTCCGAGGCGGAGGCAGCGGAATCAACATGATAGCCGCCTGCTTCAAGAACGGTCTTCAACGTCAGGCGAGACGCAGGGTTGTCATCTACCAGAAGCACCCTAGCGACTTCCATCAGCTTTGTACTACGACGGGACATATTTTTTGAGTTAACCAGAGCGACGATCCTTTGATCATCTGCCAGAACAGTTTAACCCGAAACGTCCATTTTTGAGCCTCCTGTTTTTCATAGAGACCTTAGCCTAGCAAGGTGAGTACCCTACTTCTCTTTGTCGGTTCCGAAAACCCGGGCGAAGATCGCATCGACGTTCCCGAGCTGGCGTTCGACCGAGAAAGCATGGGCAATCTGTTCTGGCTTCAAATGCTTAGCGACTTCCGGATCGCTCTGAATCGCCTCGCGGAAGTCGCCTTCGGCTTCCCAGGCGCGCATGGCATGGCTTTGTACCAATTTGTAAGCGCCCTCGCGCAGCATCCCGGCCGCTGCAAGATCCAGTAACACTTGGCCGGAGAAGACAAGCCCGCGGGTCAATTCCAGGTTGCGGCGCATCCGCTGCGGATAGACGCGCATGCCTTCCACCAGCCAAATCGTTTTGGCGAGGATGTAATCGAGCAGCGTCGTCGAATCGGGCAGAATCACGCGCTCAACCGAGGAATGCGAGATGTCGCGTTCGTGCCAAAGCGCAATATTCTCGAACGCCGCCTGCGCATTCGACCGCACGACCCGCGCGAGTCCGCAAATCTGCTCCGACGTCACCGGATTCCGCTTGTGCGGCATCGCCGACGAGCCCTTCTGGCCTTCGCTAAACGGCTCTTCCGCCTCGCGGACCTCGGTGCGTTGCAGGTGCCGGACCTCAAGCGCAATCTTCTCGCAGGTCGCCGCGATGATGGCGAGAGTAGAGACGTAGCTCGCATGGCGGTCGCGCGAAATCACCTGGGACGCGATCGGCGCGGGTTGGAGGCCCAGGCGTTCGCAAATGCGTTCCTCGGCGTCGGGTCCGATATGGCCGAAGGTTCCGACAGCGCCGGAGATCTTGCCGACCCGCATCTCTTCCGCGGCCGCCACCATCCGAGCCTCGTCGCGCCGCACCTCGTCGTACCAAAGTGCGAGCTTCAAGCCAAAAGTGATCGGTTCCGCGTGCACGCCGTGGGTGCGCCCGATCTGCACCGTGTCTCTGAACTCGAAGGCGCGTGCGCGCAGAACTTCCGCCAATCGACGAACCCCGCCAATCAACACCGCGGACGCCTGCTTCACTTGCAGCGCCTGCGCCGTATCCACCACGTCGTTCGATGTCAGTCCGTAATGCAGCCAGCGCGACGCTTCGGCGTGGCCCGCGGCGGCCATCGTCTCCGACATTGCGGTCGTAAACGCGATGACGTCGTGCTTCACTTCGCGTTCGATCTCGAAAATGCGATCTACCTCGAAGCCGGAGAAGCGGCGTAGTTTCTCGGCGGCTTCGGTGGGAACAACGCCGAGTTCGGCAAGCGATTCACTCGCGGCCAGTTCCACTTCACGCCATTGGCGAAACTTGTTCTCGTCACTCCAGACTTGTGCCATCTCGGGGCGAGTGTATCGGGCAATCATATTCGTTTGTTTCCTAAAGGCCGCCGGCTAGTAGCAGAAGACTTCGGAGGGCTGGCTGGCTTCGGCAATCACCAGCCGGGTAAAGATGCCGCGCCCGGCAAGAGCCTGGTCGGCGGCGAGGCGCACAATGGCCGGATGATTGTTGTGCTCGCTCAAGTGTCCAAGGATCAGCGTGGACGTTGTCGTCGTCAAATCGTTCTGAATAAACTCGCACGCGACGTCATTGGACAAATGCCCGTTGCGCCCCATCACCCGCTGCTTTACGGCCCACGGATACGGCCCGACTTTCAACATCTCCAGATCGTGATTCGATTCGAGTAGCAAAATGTCGCAGTTGCGCAGGTGGACTTTCACCGACTCCGGAATGTAGCCAAGGTCTGTCACGACACCGATCTTCACTCCCTGCGTCTTGAACGTGAACCCCACCGGATCCAGCGCATCGTGTGGAATCGTAAAACTGAACACCTCAATATCGCCGACCACAAAGGACGAGCCCGCTTGGAAATGTTCGAGCTTAGGCGTGTACTCCGCCCAATCCATCGCGCGTGCCGTAACCGGGGTCATAAAGACAGGCACGTCGGCTTTCTTTTCCTGATACGAGCCACGCGCAAGGGGAATCAGGCCGCCGACGTGGTCGCCGTGCTCATGCGTGATCAGGATGGCGTCGATGCGGTCCGTCGGTTCGCCGGCTTTCGTCAAGCGTTCCAGCGTGTCTTTCCGGCTGAGGCCGGCGTCCACAAGAATCCGCGCGCGATCGGTAGCGATCCACGTGGAATTGCCGGTACTGCCGCTGGCGAGTGAACAGACCTTTACGATGGGGACTCCTTCTGGGTGCGCGCGAGGCCCGCGCTGAATCCTTAGATTACCGTATCGAGCGCGTGCGGTTTCTTTGGAAGTGCAGAAAGGAAGACAAGGCTCGATGCCTCAGAAGCACAGCAACATCTCGACGCGCCCACACGAGCAAAGAACCGCGAACGGATTGAGCGCTAGAGTTCACGGAGCGAAGATCCGCTCGCTTCGTTCGCGGGTCTTTGCTGACGAGTGGCCGGTGGGGGGCTGGCCTTTTACGGGCGGGCATCTGCGCCGAAGAGCGACCGTAAGGCCGCCTTTACAACTTCGGCACGAAACCCCGCGCGTCACGCCGAGAGACCTGCTCGACCCATGGAGCCCTTTTCTTCTCACACTTACTTCTTCGCCCGCTGATAACCAGCTGCGGCGTTGACGATGGCCGTGAGGGCCACAATCAAGACATTCGATTCGCTCATTGCCAACAAACCTTTATTGCACGGAGGGTAGGCAACCCGTGAAAACGGCGCAGTACTGCCCTCCAAATGGTCCCGCCCGACTCTCGACTCGACGCTGTCCGTGTGCCAATTCAACTGGCTGGCGGGCAAACTGCGGATAAGACGGCCCCCGTTACTTCCTTCGGAGACCCACCCATTCGCCCTACAATGGAAGTTCATGAAAGCTCGCGTCTACGTTACGTTCAAAACCACGGTTCTCGATCCGCAAGGGCAGACCATTCGCGCCGCGCTGAACGGCCTGGGGCACTCGTCGATAAGGGCCGTGCGGCAAGGGAAGTTTTTCGAGATCGATTTCTCGGGCACGGACCGCGAGGCCGCCGCGCGCGAGCTCGACACCATCTCGCGAGACCTGCTCTCCAATCCGGTCATCGAAGACTACCAGCTCGAATTCGTCGACGTGTAGCCCGCAAAAGGAGCCCGACCAATACTATGTGCGGAATTGTCGGCTACATCGGAGAGCGCAAGGCAGTCCCGATCATCGTCGACGGACTGCGGCGTCTCGAGTACCGCGGCTATGATTCCGCCGGGATCGCCGTCATCGAGGAAGGCGAGATGGTGGTCCGCCGCGCCTCCGGAAAGCTGCGTAACCTCGAAGAAGTTCTCCGCGCCAATCCCGTCGACGGCGCCTACGGCATCGGGCATACCCGCTGGGCCACGCACGGCCGCCCCACCGAAGAGAACGCTCATCCGCATCGCGATTGCAAGGGCGAGATCGTCGTTGTCCACAACGGTATCGTCGAAAATTATTCGCGCCTCAAGCACGAATTGCAAGCCGAAGGTCATGTCTTCGTCACTGAAACCGACACCGAAGTCATTGCACATCTTGTCGAGAAATACTTCGCAGGCAATCTTGAGAACGCGGTGCGCGACGCGGTCCGCCAGCTGGCGGGAGTTTTTGCGATCTCCGTCATCTCCCGCGCCGACCCCAATAAAATCGTCGCCGCGCGCTCCGGACCGCCCGTTGTCATCGGCCTCGGCGAAAACGAATACTTCGTTGCTTCCGACGTCCCCGCGATCCTCAGCCACACGCGCAACATGTTCTTTCTCGCCGATGGCGACGTCGCCGTGTTGACGCGCGAAGGCGTCCAACTCACCGACTTCCACGGCAAGCCGGTGAAGCGGACCGTCTCGCACATCATGTGGGACCCCATCATGGCCGAAAAGGGCGGCTACAAGCATTTCATGCTCAAAGAAATCTTTGAGCAACCGCGCGCCGTCCGCGACACGGTGCTAGGCCGCGTCGGGCAGGAATCGGGCCGCGTGTTCCTCGACGAGATGGACATTAGCGCGCGCGACTGGCAGGGCTTCACCAACGTCCGCATCATTGCGTGCGGAACCAGTTGGCACGCCGCGCTCGCCGGTAAGTTCATGATCGAGCGCCTCGCGCGCATCCCTGTCGAAGTCGACTACGGCAGCGAGTTCCGCTATCGCGATCCGATTGTCTCGCGCGAAACGCTGACCGTCGTGATTTCGCAATCCGGTGAAACCGCCGACACCCTTGCAGCGCAGCGCGAAGCGAAGCAGAAGGGCTCAAAAACGCTTGCCATCTGCAACGTCGTAGGCTCCATGATCACGCGCGAAGCTGCGGGAACGTTGATCACCCACGCGGGTCCGGAGATCGGTGTCGCCTCTACCAAAGCATTCACTTCGCAGCTCACCGCGCTCTTCATTCTCGCGATGCATCTGGGTCAGTCGCGTGGCCGGCTCTCCGCGGCGGAATCCGAATCGCTCGCCGCCGAGCTCCTGCAGATTCCCGCAAAACTCGAAGCCATCCTCCGCGGCGGCACCCTCTACGACGATCTGGCGAAAGCGCTTTTCCGCGCCACGGACGTCCTTTACCTCGGCCGCGGAATCCATTTCCCGATGGCGCTCGAAGGCGCGCTAAAGCTCAAAGAGATCTCCTACATCCACGCCGAAGGCTATCCCGCCGGCGAAATGAAGCACGGCCCCAACGCGTTGATCGACGAGAATTTACCCGTCGTCGTGCTCGCCGCGCATGACCCCGACGATGCTGCAAGCCGCTTGCTCTACGAAAAAACGCTGTCCAATATTCAGGAGGTCCGCGCGCGCGAAGGCATCGTCGTCGCGATCGTCAATGAAGGCGACGATGAAGCCGCGCGCCTCGCGAACCACGTCATTCCGATTCCGTCGTCGAAGGATCTGCTGCTGCCGATTCTCGAAGTCGTGCCCCTACAGTTGCTCGCGTATCACATCGCCGTCCGCCGCGGCTGTGACGTCGACCAACCGCGCAACTTGGCCAAGAGCGTCACGGTGGAATAGGCTACGTCGAAGCACCTGCAACACATCATCGACATCCGCACCAGAGGTAAGGGCCTCTATGCGTTCACGAATGTGGTCGCCGATTGGCTCGCGAAATCCAGCTTCGAAATCGGAGTGCTGACCGTCTTCGCGCAGCACACATCCGCGTCGTTGCTGATCCAAGAGAATTACGATCCAGACGTGACCGCCGATCTCGCCGACTACTTCGAGCGCATCGCGCCCGAAAGCGATCCGCGCTATCGCCACACGCTCGAAGGTCCGGACGACATGCCCGCACACATTCGAGCGGCGCTAACATCGTCGAGCCTGTCGATCCCAATACGCAACTCGCGGATGCTGCTCGGCACCTGGCAAGGCTTGTACCTCTTCGAGCATCGGCGCGATCCCCAACTGCGTCACGTGGTGCTGCACGCGATGGGCTCAGCGGTTTAGCTCCATGTGCGACAGCAACAACCAGCAAAGAACCACGAACGAAGTGAGTGGAAGTCTTGTCTAATGCAGGATGAGCCTGAAGGAGGGTAAGGTAAGCATAGAACTTGACAGATGATGTATACTTCCGGAATTGAGGAGTGCTGTGTGCCGCACTCCTACGTGAAACAATCTTGTATGTCAGCCATCTCCTCCGCCCTGCGCATTGCCGTGTACCTGCTGATTCCGGTGTCGCTTTCCGCAAACGTTTACACCTTCCGTGTCGTAGCTGGAGCCGATACCCCGGTGTCTCAATTCATTGATCTCGATGCCACTCCCCCCAGCGCTTTCCAGGTCACCCTCGCCGGAGTCAGCGGGGGACCCGCGCCCGCCGGAATCACAGTTAACCAAGCCTCGGGACTGACCCCTGCGCGGATTCGCATTACGGTCGATCCCTCCGGCCTCGCCGTCGGCGGCTCCACGGTCATCCTGACCGCAAACGTCGACCAACTCGGCAGCTTCGCCTATACCATCTCCGTCACCGTCGTCGCGGGCGCGCCGCAACTTGAGGTGTCCCCCTCCGCTCCCAACTACGCCGCCACGGCAGGATCCGCCACGCCCGTTCTCGAATACCTCTACGTCCGCAACGCAGGTGGCGGCGGACCTCAACCCTACACGCTTGCCGTCATCGGGAATACGCCGTGGCTTACTCTCAACGGCTCGAGCGGACGCACCAGCGCCACCTCGCCCTCCGGCCGCATTTCCGTGAACGCGCAAAACTTGCAGCCCGGTAATTATCAGGGGATCGTCCGCGTCACGTCCGGAAACGTCACTAGTGACATCCAGATCAGCTTCTTCGTCGCTCTGCCCGCCGGACCCCGCTTCACCCTTGGCCAGCGGGGCATTCGTTTCGACTCGCAGGAAAATGTAAACAGCCAGGAATCGGCCGCCGTCTCCGTCAATTTCAGCGGCACTGGCAGCACCAACTACACCGTGGAAGTCACGCCGCCGCCGACGCCCGCCCAGGACTGGCTCGGCTTCACGCCCGCGTCCGGAATCGCCAGCCCCGCCGCCGCCGGCAAGATCATCTTCAGCGTCAAACGCAACGCCCTCAAAGCCGGAGCCTACTACGCTCTCGTCAAAGTAACGCCCTCCGTCGCCGGCGCCTCCCCACAATTCCTCACTGCCGTCTACAACGTCACGACCACCGCGCCAGCGCCAACCTTCAGCACCGTCGGTTTCGTCTTCCTCGCCGAGGTCAATGGGCCGACCACTGCCGCGCAAAACATCGGCATCCTTTCGAACGCCACCGCTGGCCGCCGCTTCAAACTGGAAACGACTGTCGATACGCCGCAGATCTGGCTCAAAGCGCCCAACCCGTCTGGAACCGCCGGCAGCGGCAGCCCCGTCAATCTGCCCGTCTCCGCCGACCCCACCGGACTCAAAGCTGGCATCTATCAGGGTCAGCTCACTGCCTTCTTCGATCTCGAGAATATCTCCCGTTCCACCGACGTTCTTTTCGTCGTGCTGCCAGCGGGAGCCAAACCCGCCGCCGCCCGCGACGCTACCACCGGCTGCACCCCCACCAAACTGGGCGTCATCCAAACTTCGACGCCCAGTAACTTCAGCACGCCTGCAGGATGGCCTACCGCCCTCTCCTTCCGCGTCCTCGACGATTGCGCTAATCCTGTCACGAGCGCCAGCACCCTCGTCAATTTTTCGAACGGCGACGTTCCTCTTAGCGCCCCGCTCACCGACCCAGCCAGCGGAACCTACTCGGCCACATGGGTCTCGAACAAAGCCGGAGCGGTTACTGTCACCGCCCGCGTCGCCGCCATCGGATTCCCGACGATTACTTCACAACTTATTGGTGCCGTTGCTGCCTCCAAAATCCCCGCCTTGGCAGCTCGGGGAACGCTCCACAATCTCTACCCCCAAGTCGGAGCTGCCCTAGCCCCCGGCACCGTCGCCACCATCTACGGCTCCGGGCTCGCCGCCGCCGACAGTTCCCCCTCCACCGTTCCGCTGCCCACTGAATTCAATGGAACCAGCATCATCATCGGAGGCTTGCCCGCTCCGCTCTATTTCGTCAGCGACAGCCAAGTCAACGCCGAAATTCCGATTGAACTCGCTGCCAACGGCCAATACGCCGTCGTCGCCCAAGCCAACGGAGCCATCGCCGTCCCCGAGTTTGTCACCCTCACCCTCGTAGCCCCCGGAGTCGCCGCCTACGCCGACGGCCGCATGATCGCTCAACATCTCGACTTTACTCTGGTGACTCCAACCAGCCCCGCCGCACCGGGCGAATATTTGACGATGTATCTCGCCGGCATGGGAGCCACTAACCCCAGCGTCCCCAGCGGAGCCCGGACCCCGTTCGACACCCTCTCCCGAGTCACGGCACAAGCAACCGTAACCGTAAACGATAAACCCTCCGACGTGATCTTCGCGGGCCTAACGCCAGGGGGCATCGGCCTCTATCAAATCAACTTTCAAATTCCCAGCGACACAACGACGAATACGGTCAATGTGTTAGTAAAGCAGAACGGAATAGAAAGCAATAAGACGACAATTCCGGTAAAACAGTAAGCGGAGCGGGCTGGAGCGGAGAATCGCCCGGCGCCCGATAGGCAAGTCAGGAATTGTGCCCCAACCAGTCGGCGTAAGCGTCCGCCATTCCTCGACTCGTATTTTTGATCGTCCAGCGGGCGCATCGCCCAACGACGGGAGCAATCCTGGATACTACTCGCAATGGATTGATCTGGTGCCCCAAGAATCGATAATTCCAGAACCCTCCCATCGGCCCGGAAACTAACCCTAGCAACCGCTCGCCCTTCAGTTCTATTGAACGCAGAGGAGACGGGAAAGACTGGCAGGCATCGATAGGAGGCGTCTGACCACATCTTCTGATAATTAATGCGAAGCCGACGTCCGGGGGTTCTCTTCCACACGCGGCAAGAGCATGCCAACTACTACAAGAGACAATGGTTTCCGACCCACGCTACCCCTCCTCTCTGAATTGTCAGGCAACATCCGTTCGGATATTCCCACGCAGTACCGAGAGGGTGGTGGTGCCGAGGTGCCGGCACCACCACCCGTTTCTGCCGCTTCTTCGTGTCAAGACATACAATCATTTCCCTCCGTAATGCACCCATTCTTGATCTCTGTGCAGACGGACGCCCCTGCCCCGGAGGTTGAGGCGCAACCTCCGGGCTCGCAGGTCTTGCATGCTGCTTTAACAGTAGGATTATATGTGGCGGCTGATACGGTGATTCCCAACGCACCAGCAATTGCTACGCGACGAAGAAGTGTCTTGAACATGCCTCGACGATGAAACGACGCTAGCGCGATGTCAAGATATTTCTGATGGTATTTATGGAATCAATCCCCCCCCCTGAAAGCATTAGTTGCGGACGATATGTTCGTGCTATTTCTTGCTGTATTCACAAATGGCACCGGGCGGCATATGCTTGATCGGGTAGTGCTCTCCTCGCAACCAGATACGCAATTGTGATGTCATATACCTGCAGTCTTATCACGGAGCACCGCGCGAAGGTGCTGCACCTCTACCGCTAATTACGGGCTGGTCGCACCTACGTTTGCGTCGGGATTCCAAATCATCGCAACGTGATCGTGATCGGCGGAGTTCTGGTTGTCCTTGTAGATTGTTCCGTTGCCGTTCCAAGGGGTCGAGCCGGGGATGGGCCAGTTGGTGACGCTGATGTTGGTGACTTCGGATTCCACATTCTTGACGTTTGTGGTCCAAATTGCGCCGAAGGCTTCGCGAACGGTGGCGAGGGCGTTCCGTGAGAACGTTGACTCGAAGTCGCTGTCGATGATGATGTTGATGGCGATGCGGCTGGCGGCGCGGTGGAGGTCGCGGAAGAACTCGACTGTTAGAAGCTCTTCCGGGACTCCTTTGCCGAAGTACGCGTCGACGAAGGCGAAGTCGTAGTGGGTGCCTTCCGCGACGAGTTTGCGGACGGCGTAGCGGGCGGAGAGAGGGAGAAAGCGGATCTTGGGGGAGAGTGGCTGCTTCAGAAAGTGTAGTTCGGCAACTGGTTTGACAACGGGATCGACGTCGACGGCGTCGACGCGCTGGACGCTGGCGACGTTAGCGGCGTCGCGGGGGAATGTGAAGCCGGCGGCCCCGAGGACAAGGACGGACTTGGGGTGGAGATCGGCGAGCGCTTTCGCGGCGAAACGTACATAGGCGAAGGCAGTTTGGGCGTTATCCGCATAGACTCCCGAGGATCGGCTGCCGCTGAGCTCCAGAATGCGTACGGCGCGGCCGTTGTCGTCTTTCTCTTCGGAGATGCGAACGGATTGGTAGGCGGAGTCGAAAGAGTAGAGTTCGGCCGGCTTGGGGTTCAGGCGACGCGCGGTGGCGATGATCAGCAGCGCGGCGAGTCCGGTGGCGGCGGCCTTGGTGGCGCTGGTGCGGCCGATTGCCATCACTCCGGCGGCGGCGATCAGCAGGGCGCATACGACGTAGGTGGTGCGCTCCACGCCGATCGCGGGAAAGAGCAGGACGGGCGTAATGATTCCGCCAGCGACGGAGCCAACGGTCGAGAAGAACAGAACCTTGCCTGACGCCTGGCCGGCGTGGCCATCGACGTTGGTGAGTTCGGCGAGCATGGGCACGGTTTGCGAGGCGAGATAGATGGGCAGAAGTAAAAGCAAGGTGGCGGTGCCGCCGATGGCGAACGGCAGACTGAGGCCGAGGTCCAGCGCCTTCTCAAGCAACTTCGCTTCGAAGGGAAACGCGATCGCGCCGTAGAGCACGGCGGCGGCGAGCAGATTTCGCGTAAGTGCCTTGCGGGTTTGGTCGAGGTCCCAGCGGGCGGAAAGCGCTCCTCCGCGCCAGTAGCCGGCGCTGAGGGCAAAGAGGACGACGCCAAGCATCACTCCGGTGAGCGTGATGGAGGATCCGACAACGGGGACGGCGAGGCGGATGGCGATGACTTCGACGGCGAGGGTGGAGAATCCTTCGACGGCGGCGATGGTCCATAGAGTCCAGCGGCGTCCGGTCCAGGGCTGAGAGTTCGGCTGCACTTTCTTATTGTGGCGTGCCGGCGTTGCGGGCTGCGGTGTGAATGGGCAAATATGTGGAGGAGGGGCCATGTTACGGATTGAGATCGTGAAGCAGGCAGATGGCGAAGGCGTGTTGCGATGCACGCGCGTGGATGGCTCCGTGACCTGGCAGAAGCATCGGCGGCATGGCGGGCATTTTGCGCTACACGTTTTGACGCACTATGCGGTCGAGACTGTGTTGGCATACCGACGGGGATTCTTCGGACTGATTGCTGAAGGCTGGGACGAAGAAGAGACGACAGGGCAGAGCGCGCGCGGCGCGCTGCCTGCCGAAGCTCCTGGGGTCGAGAAGATTGTCGGCTTGCTTGACGCGGAGCGGGGCTCGGGCGTGATGTGGTCCGTCGAGGAGTGGAACGACTTTGCGGCTCGCGCGCTATCGGCGGAAGATTTCGGGCGAGTGTAGGCAGTGCGCGCGGAGCTGTTCGCAAAGTGGCGCGGCGTCGCGGTGGGGAGATTCTAGAGCTGCAGTTCTAGTTCACTGGTAGGCTACTTCGAGCGTTCGCTAGCAGGTTCGGTGTTTGGTGCCGATTCGTTGAAAAACCTTGCTAGCTGTTTCATCGAGCGTGCACCCGCTTACTTCGCGAACCTTCGGGGCCGCTTCGTGCGCGGTTCGATGCCGCCTGCCGCTGCGGATCTTCATCCCCTGTGGGCGGCGCGCCATGCCGGTTCCCTGGTACATGGCTGGCCGGGACTCGCGCTCGCTACACGCTCGCGGTTCTGCGGGGGGGGGGGGTGGTTGTGGTTCG
>JAYVTO010000184.1:0-16884 GCA_043788745.1 Acidobacteriaceae bacterium | reverse complement strand
CCGCGAGAGTGTCAACCTGTTAACCGCGCTCGGGAGCTCTCCGGCGGGTTCGAGAAAGGGGCCAATGGAGAAGGAAAGGCACCGCTCCCGGCTCGCTACTGCGACTCTCCCGGATTCGGTTACGAGAGAACGCAATGCCGTGAAATGTTGGCGCTATTGGGCTTACACGCGGAGGATCGCACAAGGCGGTCGAGGAGGATGAAGTAAACCAGCGGGGGAGTTGGGTTAGGAGAAAATGAGTTTGGCTCCTCGGGTAGGACTCGAACCTACAACATTTCGGTTAACAGCCGAACGCTCTACCATTGAGCTACCGAGGAACACGGGGGTAGGACCGACTCCTCTATTTTAACCAGAGCGTGGCCGTCACTGTCAACGTCTTTGTTGCAGCGAACTTCTGCGGTCTCGTTCAGCGAGCGGGAACACTTTTCCTAGCGCCAGGAACGGCCCAGATCGCGCATGGATTCGCGGAATTCTTCCGTCGCGCGGCGCATCGCTTCCCGGTACTCGCGGCCCACCGTCATCTGGGCGCGCCAGACTTCGCGGTTCGCGTCGAACAGCGAGCGGCGGACCTCGGACTGCGCCCGTAAGCGCGCGCGGAGTGCTTCGGTTCGGGCACGCGACAAATCGCGCGAAGCATCTCTGCGGATGCGCCGGGCATTCGACAGGCGTTCACGAGCCTCGGCCATTCGCTCCCGTACATCGGCCGACCAGCGATGATCGTGGCGGCAATCGGCGAACATGGGCGCGGCCAGCAATATCGCGATGACACAAAGTCTCATGGAATTTCTCCTCTCCCCTAATACGGAGATTCAGCCGCAAAGTTTCTTCATCCAGCCGAAAAATCTTGCCGCGCCAGATCGGCTGTTCGTTGCTGGGACGCCTGAGACAGTTCAATCTGATCCCGCCCTTTCGTCAAAGAACTTGTCAGGAGCGCTTCTGGCGCACCCGCAATGCCCAGGCGCGACTGCGTGCAGTCCATGGGCACTGAACCCAAACCGCAAGGGACCGTGAAAAAATCCTCCGGTAGCTCGCCCGCAAAGAACCGCGAACGAAGTGAGCGGACGCGCCGGCGCGTCATAACCGCAATGAACCAGTTAATGCGGGATTACGGCGAGCAGGCGAAGAAATGCGACCGATCCGAGCCGCGCACGAAGCCCGACGAAGTTGGGCGTAGTAAGCGGGCTCCCGTGTCGGCCCCGAGCCCAGACGCCCAAATTCCATCACTTACAGAGCGGTTTCTTGAGAGTGAGCGGATCTCCTCCATACCGACAGCGCCCGATACAGCCCCACTCGTCAACCAGCAAGTCCCTTTTGGACCCGCTTGCTACACTAAAAGTTCACCCGTATTTCTCATGCTGAAATCGCTTTTTGGCTCTACTCCCCCGGCCCCAGATGCACCTTCGCCCGCGCCGGCCGCGCCACCCGCCGCGGGCAGCCTGCTCGACCGCCTGAAAGCGGGTATCCAAAAGACGCGTGCCGGCTTCGTCGAAAAGATCGAGGACGCGTTTCAAGGCAAGAAGGAGATCGATGCCGATCTTCTCGACGAACTTGAGTACACGCTGCTGACAGCCGATGTCGGCGTCAAAACCACGCAGGAGATTCTCGAACGTATCCGCCAGCGCGTCGATCGCAAACTCGTCGGTGATGCGAGCGAGTTGAAAGGCTTAATCCGCGAGCATCTGCTCGAAGTTCTGCAAGCGTCCGATCGTCCCATGGCCGAAGTGGACGAGCCGCCTGTCGTTCTGATGGTCGTCGGCGTCAACGGGGCAGGGAAGACAACGACCATCGGCAAGCTGGCGGGCTGGTTCAAGAACAATAACCGTTCGGTGCTGCTGTGTGCCGCCGATACGTTTCGCGCCGCCGCGATTGAGCAACTCGAAGTGTGGGGCACGCGCACCGGGACCGAAGTGATTCGCCAACAAACTGGAGCCGACCCCAGTGCCGTGATGTTCGACGCGCTGCAAGCCGCGAAGGCGCGCAAGGTCGATTACGTCATCGTCGATACTGCCGGCCGCCTGCACACCAAAGACAATCTGATGGCCGAGCTCGAAAAGATGAAGCGCACCGCGCAGCGCGTGATTCCAGGCTCGCCGCATGAAGTGCTGCTCGTTCTCGACGCGACGACGGGGCAGAACGGGCTTGAGCAGGCGCGTAAGTTTACCGAGTCGAGCGGCGTCACCGGCATCGTGCTCACGAAGCTCGACGGAACCGCGAAAGGCGGCGTCGTGATCGCCATCACCCGCGAGCTCGGCCTGCCGATTCGCTTTGTCGGAGTCGGCGAAAAGGTCGACGACCTGCTGCCGTTCGACCCCGAATCATTTATTAATTCCCTTTTCGAGGCGTAAATCCGAATGACGACGGCCTGGATGGAAGCAGCGATCGAACTGGCGCGCCAGGGTATTGGGCGGACGAGTCCGAATCCATGCGTCGGCGCAGTCATTGTCCGCGATGGCGTTGCGGTGGGCCGCGGATTCCATACCTGGGCCGGCGTGAAACATGCCGAGCGCGTCGCGCTCGATGAAGCAGGCGAGCAGGCGCGGGGCGCCACGATCTACCTCACGCTCGAACCGTGCTCGCATCAGGGCCGCACTGCGCCCTGCGTCGACGCGCTGATCGCTGCCGGAGTCTCGAAAGTAATCGCAGCGATGGAGGATCCGAATCCCGAAGTAAAAGGCAAAGGCTTCGAACGCCTGCGCGCGGCGGGCATCGCGGTCGAGATTGCGAGTGAATTCGAACAAGCTGCTGCTGCCATCAATCGCCCGTTTCTCCACTACATGGGCACCGGACGGCCGCTTGTGATGCTCAAGGCGGCGGTGACGCTCGACGGCAAAATCGCCGCGCCCGAAGACAACCGTGGCTGGATCACCAGCGAGCGCGCACGTGCGCACGTGCAGGTTCTTCGCCACGAATCCGACGCGATCATGACGGGGATCGGAACGGTGCTCGCGGATGATCCGTTGCTGAACGACCGCAGTGAGCGCGAACGCAGCCGCCCGCTGTTGCGTGTCGTCATGGATTCGCAGTGCCGCTTGCCGCTTGACTCGAAGATGGTCGAGAGCTGCCAGGATGATGTTCTGGTCGTTGCCACCACTGCCGCGCCCGGCGAGCGTCGCAAGCGCCTCGAAGACAAAGGCGTCAAAGTCGTCACCGGCGACGGCCCGTACGGCCGCGCCAGTTTGCTGACGGCGCTCGATTACTTATACAAGAATCGCTATCTCTCGCTCATGATCGAAGCAGGCAGCAAGTTGAATTGGACCGCGCTCGAATCCGGCTTCGTCGACAAAATCTATTTCTACTACGCGCCGAAGATACTCGGCGGAACGCAATCGCTGCCGGTCGCCGGAGGCGCGGGACGCAAGCGGCGCGTCGACGCGATTCAGTTTCGCGACGTGAAGCTGCATCCGATTCCGCCGGATGAGTTCGCCGTCGAAGCCTGGCTCGATAAAGACTAGCCAATGTTTACCGGAATCATTGAAGAATTGGGGCGCGTCGCATCCTTCGACGCCCACGCCGTCGGTGCCCGACTCCGAATCGCGTGCGCGAAGGTTCTCGAGGATGTCACCGAGGGCGCCAGCATCGCCGTCAACGGCGTCTGCCTTACCGCCGTCGATCTCGCGCCGGATTCTTTCGGTGCCGATCTCGCGCCCGAAACCTTAGTCCGGTCGAACCTCGGTGATCTGCGCGCCGGTTCGCGCGTCAACCTCGAACGCCCTGTGCAGCCCATGCAGCGCCTCTCTGGCCACATCGTGCAAGGTCACGTCGACGCTACGGCGGAACTTGTCGAACTCATGGAACTCGGCGATGGCAACTGGTGGCTCAGCGTGCGCGTGCCCGTCGCGTTCGATCGTTACATCGTCTGCAAGGGCTCTATCACGATCGACGGAATCAGTCTCACGGTGGCGTCGATTGAGAACGGCCTCATCGGCGTCACCATCATCCCGCACACATACGCGAATACGTCGCTCGGCGGACACCGCCCCGGCAGCCGCGTCAACATCGAGTGCGACATTCTGGCAAAGCACGTCGAAAAGCTCTTGCGCCACCGCGACTAGGGGCTGGCCGCAACGAGCGGCTCTAACAAGGCGGGATTGCCCGCCTGAGCATTCGCGGCTAGCACCGAGTCGCTTTGTTTCGAGGCGCGCACAAAGCGACCCCGAAAGGGTCGCGTAGTAAGCGCCCGCGCAACCAATGCCTGACGCGGACTCGCGAATGCGCTCTTGGGTATCCCAGCTATTCGTGCCGCAGCGCGATCAGCGGATCAACGCGCGCCGCGCGCCGCGCCGGCAGGTAGCTGGCGATCGCCGCAGCGCCCAGCAGCAACGCCGCCGCCCCAACGAACGTCGGTACATCCGTCGCTGTTACGCCGTACAGATACGACGCAAGGTAACGGCTGAACGCGATCGCGCCCGCCAATCCCGCTACAGCGCCCATAGACGCCAGTGCGAAACCTCGCCGCAAAGCGAGCGCGCCGATATCCGGCGGATTCGCCCCCAACGCCAGACGGACGCCGAACTCCTGTGTACGCCGCGAGACTTCTTGGGCGAGGATTCCGTACACGCCGATCGCCGCGAGCAACAGCGCCACGAAAGCGAACCCGGCCAGCAGTTGCGCCCGTAGCCACGGCGTTGCGCGCGTTTCGCTGATGTTCTCTTCGAGCGCGCGAATCCTCCCGACGGGTTGATTCGCGTCGATGCGGCGAACCACTTCGCGAATCGATGCCGCCATCTGTCGCGGATCTGCTTGCGTGCGAAGAACGAAGTTCGCCTTCGACCAGTACGTATCGGATGCAAGCACAAACACCTCGGGCCGCGCGGCCTTCGCGCCCTCTTGCCGGACGTCGCCGACGACGCCTGCAATCTGCCACCACGTCGGATCAATCGCCTTGTTCTTGGGTGGATTAATGCAGATGGACTGGCCAACTGGGCTCCGGTCGCCGAAGTAGCGCCTCGCAAATGTGCGATTGACGACCGCCGTTCGTGGGCCGATTTCGGTGCGCTCAATCAAATCCGAACCCGACAGCAGGGGTTGCCCATCGCGGAGAAATAGCCGGGCTGGTCGCGCGCAACCAAACCAACTCCGCCGCCAGATCCGGAGACAGCGTCGTGTCTCGAAACAGAATAGGCCTGCTCTGCGTTTGGCCTTCGAGCGGCAAGCGATCGATCATCCCCACCGCACGAACGCCAGGAATCTCGCCGAGCCCCGCGAGGACTTCGCGGTGGAATTTACTTAGCGTGGCGCTCGGTGTATCCCATGGAGAATCGATTCGGAGTCGGGATACTCGTTCGCCAACTGGCTCATCACCGTATTCAACTCGGCCCGCGCCTGCGCAATCCCGACGCCAGGCTTCAGGCGGGCCGTCGCATTCAAGTACCCCGCACGCCGATTCAGGCTTTGAATGTCTTGAAAGTCTTTCGGCATCGGCGCGATGATGTCGATCTCCGGCGGATAAACGGCCTTCGGCGGCATCACGCCAATCACCGTGAATGGCAACCCGTTCAATGTGATGGCCTCGTCGAGCACGGAATCGCGCCCGCCGAACCGCCGCTGCCAAGCCTCGTGCGTCAGGATCGCCACCGCTTGCCCATCGCCGCGTTGTTCGGCGACCGCGAAGCCGCGGCCTCTTGCCGGATTCGCGCCCAGCACGCCGCGAACATCACCGCACGTGCGTTCGACGCGCAAGCGCTCGATGCCATTCTGTGGCGCCATCGGCACCGTTTCGCCGTAACTGCCCATGATCGCCGCAAAGCTCGAAACGCGCGCCTGCCAGTCGTACATCCGCGGCGGATTGCTCGTCGTATCCCGGCCGCTCTTCTGTTCGACAACCAGGTACAAGCGGTCCGCTTCCGGCAACGGCAACGGACGCAGCACCAGCGCATCGACGACGCTGAACAGCGCGCTGTTCGCGCCAATGCCCAGACCCAGCGATAGCACCGCAATCAGCAGAAACCCCGGGCTCTTCCGCAGCGACCGGATACTCTGCTAGCTATCCCGCAACAGATCATCGAGCCATCCCAGTTTTCGCATGTCGCGGCACTCCTCTTCGATTTGTGTGATTCCGCCGAACTGGCGGCGCGCGGCGTATCGCGCTTCGCTTTCCGGCATTCCCTTGGCTCGATTCGCCGCCATCTGCATTTCGATGTGGAACGCCATCTCGGCGTCCAGCTCGCTCTCGACCTCGTTCCGCCGGAACAACGATCGCAGCCGCAGTGGAATCGCGTAATACCAACGGGAATTCCCGCTCATACCTAGGCCTCGCGGAACCGCACTACGCCGCTAATCGCGCTCGAAAGCCGCTCCCACTGTTCGGTCTCGCTCCGCAGCCGCTTCTTCCCGATCGGCGTCAACGAATAGAACTTCGCCCGGCGATTGTTCTCCGTCGTCTGCCAGTCGGATTTGATCAAGCCTCCCAGCTCCAATTTGTGTAGCGCCGGATACAACGATCCATCGCTAACGTGCAGCACGTCGCCGGACATCTGACCCAACCGCTGGCTGAGGGCCCAGCCGTGCATCGCTTCGAGGGCGACAATCTTTAGCAGCAGCAGATCCAGCGTGCCTTGGACGAGATCGGAAGGTTTGCTCACTTGTATCGGTTACCGAGGCCAGTGTGCCACAACTCCTCTCGGTAAGCAAGGGGAGAGTCTCATTCGCTCCGGTGCGAGGCCGCGAATTCCTCTTCCGGAGCCATAATCAGCCGATGCCGCGCGTGGAAGACGAAGTATGCAATCCCGAGCGCAAACCAGATCGCCGCGCCAACCACGCCCATGCGGTAATCGGCGTTCAGGAAGAGGGTGACGAGCGTGACCGCGGCAATCAGCATCGCCACCACCGCGCCCGGAACGCCCAACGGACTCACATAGGGCCGATGCAGACTCTTGAACTTCGCCCGCAGAATCAGGAACGACGCCATTTGCAGAATGTAGGCAAGCACCGCGCCGAACACCGCCATGTTCAGCAGCACTGCGCCCACCGGACCCCCTTGCGGAGTCAAGTGAATCACCAGCGCCGCGCCGTATCCCAACACGGCACCCGCAATCAGTGCGCGGTGCGGCGTCTTGTGCCGGCCATGCGTCACCGACAGCGAGCTTGGGAAATAGCCCGCGCGCGACAGCGAATAAATCTGCCGGCCATACGCGAAAAGAATCGTGTGGAAGCTCGCGATCAAGCCCGTGCACGCGACGGCTGCCAGCAGCTTCGTACCCGCGCCCGTACCGAAAATCGTTTGGAAGCCCAGAAACAAGGGCTCCGCGGACGCACCGACTTTCGCCGCACCGGGCGCGATTCCCGCACTCAGGAAGAGCGTCAGAAAGGCGCACACGATCAGCGTCAGCAGGCCGTAGAGAATCCCGCGCGGCATGTCGCGCTTCGGATTGTGGCTTTCTTCCGACGCTAACGGTAGCTGCTCGATCGCAAGATAGAACCACAGTGCGAACGGCAGCGCCGCAAACACGCCTTTCGCCCCGTTCGGAAAATACGGCGTCGCCCAGCGCGTCAGGTCGAAATGCGGAATTGCCCCGATCCAGAACACCACCAGCACCGCGAGCGCGCTGATCGTAATGAAGACCGAGAAACGAAATGTCAGCTCGACGCCCCACAGGTTGAGCCCGACAAATAACGCGTAGCAAACCAACCACCACATCGGCTCCCAGGCGTGGGTCGTGCCGAAGATCGCGCCGAGATATCCGCCGATGCCCACCACAATTACCGCCGGAGTCAGGATGTATTCCATGTTTTCCGCAAGCCCCGTGATGTAGCCTCCCCACGGGCCCATCGCGGTCCGCGCGAACGAATAGGCGCCGCCCGTGTGGGGCAGCGCCGGCGACATCTCGGCAATGGAAAAACACAACCCGAGATACATCACCGTCATCACCACCAGCGCCACCAGCATGCCGCCGAATCCGCCAGGAATCAAACCGAAATTCCAGCCGAAGAAATCGCCCGAGATCACCGCGCCAACGCCAAGTGCCCACAAGTGCAACACGCGAGCATGCCGGCGCAACTGGCGCTGCTCAAGATAAGCCGCATCCGCAGACGTGTACGTAGCCTTCAAAGTTCTCCTATCATACGGCACCGAAGGGCTGCGCCAACACGCGCGCAATACGCTGACAATACTGGATTTGGTACCCTCAAACGATAGCCACGCGCACGGCGTGGACCGAGCGATGGTCGGCCGCCTCATATCCCATTACGAAATCGAAAGCCGCCTGGGTGAAGGCGGGATGGGCGTTGTCTATCTCGCGATGGACCGCAATCTCGGCCGGCGCGTTGCCATCAAATTTTGCAGCGCGGCGATCGCGAATGACCACGCCAAGCGCAGTCTCGCCGCCGAGGCCCGCGCCGCCTCCACCCTGAATCACCCCAACATCGCGCATATATACGACTACGGCGAAACTGCCGACGGCGAGCCGTATCTAGTGATGGAGTACGTCTCGGGCCGTAATGTGGAAGAGCGCGCTCTCCCGCTCGCGGAAGCAATTCGCGTCGTTCGCTCCGTGGCCGAGGCGCTCGCCGAGGCCCATCGCCAGGGTATTATTCATCGCGATATCAAGCCGCAGAATGTTCGTCTCACCGAACGCGGCGAGGTGAAAGTCCTCGACTTTGGGCTTGCGAAGATCGTTCGAACAGTGGAGGGCCAAGCCGAGGATACCGACCGTTCGCGTTCGATGGTCGGCGTCGTAAAGGGTACCCCTGCCTTCATGTCGCCCGAACAGGCGCAGGGCTTCCCCGTGGATTCGCGCGCGGACCTCTTCTCCCTCGGCGCGTTTCTCTATGTTTGTTTGACCGGGCGCCGGCCCTTTGAAGGCGATTCGCCGATCACCATTCTCTCGAAGGTTCTCGAAGTCGATCCACGTCCACCGTGCGCCCTCGATGCCAGCCTGCCGCCCGAACTCGATCGCATTACGATGAAGCTGCTGGCTAAGGATCCAGCGGGTCGCTATCAGACCGCCGAAGCTTTGCTGCGCGATCTCGACGTCTTCTACGGCGGCCAGACGCAAACGATGGCGCTCCCCGCATCCATCTCGTCAAAGCCCGGATGGTTTCGCCGCAAGAGTCTGATTCTCGCCGCTGCGGGCCTAGTCGCTGCCGCCGGTCTAGGCTATTGGGTCTTGCGGCCTCGGCCGCATCAGATTCTTCCCCAAGCTCAGCGATGGTACGACGACGGCATCGCCGCGTTGCGTGATGGCTCCTATCAGAAGGCCAGCAAGTCCTTGACCGAAGCGGTGCGTCTCGATCCCGAAGCCGCACTCGCGCACGCGCGGCTCGCCGAAGCCTGGCTCGAACTCGACTATCCGGACCGCGCCCGCGAAGCCATGTTGCGCGCCATGCCCCCCGGTGCTCCGCTGCGTGGCCTGCCTAAGGTGGACGAACTCGAAATTGAAGCCATCCACTTTTCCGTGACGGGCGACCATTCGAAAAGCGTCCAGAAGTTTCACGAACTCGAAGCGATCACCGCGGGCGCCGAAAGAGCCAAAGTCGAACTCGATCTAGGCCGCGCCGAAGAGCGCCGCGACAACACGAAGAACGCAGTCGCCGCCTACCTCGCCGCGACGCAACTGGATCCGCAGAGCGCCCCGGCATGGCTCCGCCTTGGGTTCATGTACGCGCGACAGCGGAACTTCGACGGGGGCCGCAATGCGCTCGCGAAAGCTGCGGATCTCTATCAAAAGTCCAGCAACGTCGAAGGCATCACGGAGGTCCTGTACAGCGAGGGGTCCTTGTGGAATCGGCAGGGCGACTTCACCAGGGCGCGCACTGCACTTGAGAAAGCGCTCGACGCCTCCCGCGTCAACGGCAATAGTCAACAGCAGATCAAAGCCCTGCTGACCCTCAGCAGCGTCGAAGTCAAGCAAAGTCAACCCGAAGCCGCCCAGCGCACCGCTGCCGTCGCGGTGGAACTCGCTCGTACCGCCGGACTCGAAAACCTCGCCGCCCGCGCGCTCATTGAACTCGGCAACGCCTTTTTGACCAAAGGCGACATCGCGCAGGCGCGTAAGTACTACCTCGACGCGCTCGACGCCGCCCAGCGTGGTAAGGTGCCGCGTAATCAGGCCCGCGCCTTGATCAACCTCGGCGGCTTGCGCGTCCAGCATGGCGATCGCAAAGACATCGAGCAAGGCCTCAAGGATCTTGACGACGCTCTCGCCTTCTATCGCGCCGGCGGCTATCGGAACGAATCGTTCAGCGCTCTGCTCCTCATCGGACGCGCCCGCCGCACGCTCGGCGAGTACGCCGAAGCCACCACTGCCTTCGAGCAATTGTTGGTTGTCGCGCGCCAGGGCGGCGACCGGCGCGAGATCGCCCTCGCCGAGGAAGGCCTCGCCAACAGCCTGCTTGCTCGCGAACGCTACCGCGATGCCGCGTCGCATTTTGCCGTCGCCAATACCCTCTATCGGGAGGTCGCGCTGCCCGCCGGTATTACGCTCACCCTCCTCAACGGAGCCATCGCGGCCGCTGCGCTCGGACAAAGCGACGAAGCCAAGGTCCTCCTCGACGAAGCCTTGCGCCTCGCGAAGGAATCGAAGATGACCGGCGTGATCGTCTCCGCGTATTCCGCCCAGGCGCGCATCGCACTCGCCGACGACCGCTTCGCGGATTCGTTGCGGGCGATCAAGGCGAGCCAGCCGATCGCCGATCCCACCGACGTCGATTTCCACGTGCTTGCCGAGGTCGTTACCGGCGCTGCTGCCGCCGCCCAGGGCTTAGCCCGCCAAGGCGCGGCTTCCTGCTCGAAAGGGATCGAACTCGCGACACGCGGTGGCAACCCCGCGCTGATCTCGTTCACGCAGTTGGGGTGCGCTAACGTGTTCCTCGCTGCCGGCGATGTCACTCGCGCCGCCGACGTCGCCAAAGCCGCGCAGATCGAGTTTGCGCGCACCCGCCAGGCCGATTCCGAGTGGCGCGCTTGGCTTCTGCTCGCGCGTGCCCGCCCGGCCGAAGACTTGGCTGGGCAGCGCGCCAACGATATTCTTGCCTCGTTTGCACGCAGCCTGGCTGAGGGCGACGCCGCGCGGTCCGCCGACGTTGCGCGGTATGATAGGCGACCTGATGTTGTGAAAGCGAAGAAATTCTTGAATTCCGGAAAGGGAAAGACGAAATGAACAAGATTTGGGTAGCGCTCTCCGCCGCGTTGCTCGTCGCCGCTGGCTTCATTGCCACTGGTCGCGTGGATGGCCAGGGCACGAAGGAAACGCCCGTGACCGTTGGCGACGGTGGGTCGATCATTATTGAAGTGCCCGCCGGCGGCACGACGCTCGGTGATTTCCTGTCGCTCGACGCCTCCGGCGTGTCTCACAAAGATGCCGGTGAAATGGGCTGCGTCATCGTAACCACTGGCACCAGAGTGAAGCGCGACAAGTGCAAGAAGAACAAGCCCTGCTCGGTTACCTTTGTCTCCGCCGGCGATCCGACCTTCGGCGATGTCACGGTGAACGTGCGCGCCACCTTCGGCGGCCGCATGGCCATCCGCAGCAACGTGCCCTTCGACAAATGGGACCGCACGGACCCCCTCGCCTGGAAACTGCCGATCCCCGGAAAACTCACCTCCGTCGATCTCCGCGACGACGACGGCGTCGGACCGCGCAATCTCTGCAAAGGCGGTGGCTGCAAAGTGTCCATAAGCTATCCCGCGTCGTTTGATCCGTCGGCGAAGTGCAATCAATAGGCCGCACGGTCGAATGAAAACGGCAGCAAGCACCAGATCCGAGCCACGCGCGAAGACCGACGAAGTCGGGCGCGGTAAGTGGACTCCCGCATTGGGCCTGAACCCAAACACATAAGCAAGCGCCCCCGGCCCCGACGAAGTACCGCGACCGTGAGGGAGCGGGCCCCCGCCACTAAGAATCGCGAACCGCCTGCCCGCTACGGGAAGTCAGGTACGCGACCGCGCGTCATGACCGCCATGAACGAGTCAGTGCGGGATTGCTACGAGTAGGCGAAGAAATGCCCCAAATCCGAGCCACGCACGAAGCCCGACGAAGGCGGGCGCAGTAAGTGGACCGGCAAAACTCGGGTCACAAGATCTGACCCACGTAAGGCTGGTTTCTGGAGGGGGGCGAAGGCTCAGTCCGGAGCGGACCCTGCAGCTCTTGTTCCAATGAAGCGGGCGCGTGAAATCACTTTAACTATTTCGACGAAACACGATCGCCTCTGCCTCGGTCCAATCAGGCAGAGGTGATCGACGTGAACATACGCTTCTTTCTTTCCACCGCTCTGCTCGCCGCGGCAGCGATCCCCGCGCATGCGGTAACCCTGCCGTTCCGCGCCAATATCTACGGAAACGCCGTCGACGGGAAATGCACCATTGAAGTCGACGTAGATGGCGCAGCCGAGATCGAGGTCTTCGGCGATCGCGGCCTGCTCCATACGCTGTCCGGGCAAACCGCCGTCTGGCGCAGGTTTGAATGCAATGGTGTCATGCCGTCCAATCCCGGCGACTTCCGCTTCAGCGGAGTCGACGGGCGCGGCACTCAAACGCTGCTCCGCGATCCTCGTCACGGCGGCGGCCGCGCCGTCGTGCGCATCGACGACCCGAAGAGTGGACGCGAAGGCTACACGTTCGATCTCGAATGGCATGGCGGCCGCGGAGGCGCCTGGGGTCCCGGACCCGTGCAAGGCTATCGCCCCGGACCCGTTGAAGAATATCGCTCCGGACCCGCGTATATCGACGGCCGCCGCTACGGCTACGACCGCAACGACGGTCGCGGACCCGGTCGCGCGATCAACGTCTGCGAGAGTGCCGTTACTGCGAGACTCGAACGCGACGGCTACGGCTACGTCCAGTTCGTCCACACAGACGTCGATGACGATTCCGGCCGCAACAATTGGATCGTCGGTACCGTCGAAGCACAGCGCGGCCGTCGGACCACAACCTTCGGATTCTCCTGCTCCGTCGATTTCAATCGAGGAGTCGTCACGTCCGTCGACGTCGGTCGCCGCCGCTAAGCAGGCGACCACTTCGACGCCCTCTCGCCAGCACCGCCAGTGAGGGGAGTTCGCCGGGGCGCGACCGTCAGGTCGCGCGTGCAAAATCAAACACCGCCGCGCCCTTCAGGGCGGGGAGCCCCGCCCGTAACGGCGGGGTTCCTTCAACCTTCGCTTCTCCCCACTTACTTCAACCGCTCCTCGAACCACTCCGCCCACCGCTTGTCCACATCCCGCGCCCGGTACGGATCCGCGGGAAAATGCCCCGCCACTGGATACAACACCATCCGCACATCCTGACCGCGCTCCTTCAAAGCGTTCAGCAGCTTGTACGACTGCGTCACCGGAACCCGCACATCGCCCGTATCCGAAATCATCAGCAGCGGAGTCTTCATCTGGTCCACATACGACCCCGGCGACTGCTCTTTCATCAACTCCAGATCCTTCGGCATCGTCAAGGTATCGCCGTAGGCCCGCAGATACAGGCGCAAATCGTTCAAGTTGTAATCGTCAACCAGATCGATCACCGCCGCGCCCGCCATCGCCGCCTTCCATCCCGAGTAGTGCCCAATCAGCCACGTCGTCATGTACCCGCCGTACGACCAGCCGGAAACGCCGATCCTGCTTTCGTCCACGAAGCCGCGCTTCTTCAGCGCCTCAAGCCCCGACATGATGTCGCGCCCCGGACCCGCGCCGTGATCGCGATACACCGCCGAGTACAGCGCGTTGCCGGCGTTGTCGCTGCCGCGATAGTTGGGTTCGTAAATGATCCAGCCCTTCGACGCGAACAACTGCGGCCGCGCGGAGAACGTTTCTTTCGACGATCCCCACGGGCCGCCGTGGATGTACAGCAGCAGCGGATACTTTTTCGCCGCATCGAAGTCCGGCGGATACGTGATCACCGCCGATAGCGGCAAGCCGTCGTCGCTTTTCCAGAACACCGATTCCGTTTTGCCCAGCCGCAACGCAGCGATCTCCACGTGCAAATCGGTCAACCGTTGGGGCGTCGCCGTTGCACCGCTCGACAGGTACAACTCCGGTGGACGCTGCGGCTCCGTGCCCACGAACACCACCTTGCCGTCCTTCGCCATTGAATACTCAGTGACGCTGATCTTGCCGAAGTTCCATTTCTCGGCGACGCCTGAAAACGGCAGCGTCCACAGCGCGCCCACCGTGCCATCCGCCGCGACGCCCATCAGCATCCGCGCGCTCACCCACGTACCACCTGAGAAATTCCGATCGACCGCGGCCGGAACCCAGTCCCCGCTGCCCATCCGCGTAATCGCCAATTCGTTTTGATTCTTGATCCGCCCGTCGACCGGGCACGACGCCAGAATCATTCCGCCGTCGGCCGAGAACACCGGACGAGAGCAGTGCCGCTCCTTCGAGCCTCCGACTTCCTCTACCGTGCCGTCCTTCATCGAAACGGTCCGAATCGCTTGCGCGAATGCGGCACGTGTCCCCGCAGAAGCCTGCGTGACGATCGCCACCCGGTCTCCCGACGGAGACCACGCCGGCGGTCCGCTGATGCTCCACTGGCCGCTCGTCCAGCGCTTCGCGTCGCCGCCCGCTGCCGCAATCGACCACAAGTGCGTGGGCATCGTCGCCTTCAGCGTCAGGTAGTCGTTGTTGTCCACTTCGAAGGCGTCGTCGAACTTCGCCCGCTGCGGCGCGTCGTCGGCCGCGAGGAAAGCGAATGCACTGCCATCCGGCTTCCACGCATACGCCCGTACGCCGTTCGCTGCCAACGTCACCTGCCGCGCCTCGCCGCCGTCCACTTCCAGCACGAAGATCTGCGCCTTGCCTGCCACCTCCGCGAGAAACGCAAGCTGCGCTCCGCTCGGCGACCAGCGCGGTGCGCTCACCGTCTTCCGCTCCGTGATCACGCGCGATTGCCGGGTGCGCAAGTCCACCCGCAGCAGATCGGCTTCGTTGACGTTCGTCTCGTAATTCGGACGCGTCAACACAGCAACCACCCATTGCCCATTCGGTGCAATCTGCGGATCGCTTACGCGGACCAGTTTCTCGTAGTGATTCAGCCCGAACGTCTGCGCAGCCGCGGTCACTGCGGCGCACAGAGCGAATACAAGCAATCGATTCTGCCTCTTCTTCATGAGAGGCAGCGTACCACGCGCCGCGTCTACTGAAGGACGTTGAGCGCGTTCACCGACTCGGGCTTCGGTGCGGCCACCCGCGACGCAGGCACTTGCAACTCCGGCATCGGTGCCGTCCGGAACAACTTCTGGGTCGGCACCGCCAGCCAGCGTGCCCAGTTCGTCGCTCGCGTCCGTCGCGCGCTATCCGTGGCGATGCCCGTGCTCGCGTACATCTGCCGATAGAGCTTCGACACAAAGATGAATGCCAGCCGCGCCCGCAAGTTCGGCGTGCAGCGCGATCGCTTCCACACCGACTTGAAGCTGTAGAACTCGTCCCAAACGCCTTGCGTCCGCTGCCGCATCTCTTCCGAACTCATCGTCGGATGCGGCATGAACATCTTCGGCCGCTTGTCCGGTGGAATCAGCCAATACCGCGTCAACGGTACGCCTTCTACTTCCGCCGGATGCGCGCCCTGCTCTTTTTCCCACTTCTCGAAATCGACGGTGCCGCAGAAAGGCGTTAGCATCACGAACTGCGCAAACGTCAAATCGGCCTTCTCGGCCAGCGCCCGCGTCGCTTCAAACGTATCCTGGCGATCCGTATGCAGCCCGAAAATGAACGACCCCAGAACGTGCACGCCATGCTTGCGGAATGTCTTTAACTGCTCCACCAGGTCTTCGCCCGATTGATTGAAGTCCTTAAAGACGGCCTTCAAGCCCTCTGGCGTCACTGCCTCCACGCCAACCAGCGCGCCGCGAATGCGCGCCTTCTTCATCGCATCGAGAAACGCCGTGTCTTCCGCCGCCTCCATCGTGATCTGCGTGAAGAACGACATGTCGTTCGGCAAGTCCGCCAGTCGCGCCATCAGCTCGAAGCGCTCCGCGCGGATGCCCTTCAGTTGGTCGACCTTCGCCTGATTGCCCTGCCGTTCCGCGTTCTTGATGTCGGTCAGCGAAACCGGGTAGAAGTTATCGTCGGCCAGCGCCACGAACTTGTAGCCCAGCCGCCGTAATTCGACGATCTCTTGCATCACAGGATCCGAAGCGCGCTGCCGCGGCTTCTGCCCGTCCGTCCTCCACACCGAACAGAACGAGCAATGCTTCGAGCATCCGCGTACCGTTTGGACCGAAGCCCACATGTACCCGTCTTTCGGCAGCAGATCCCAGCGCGCGGCCTTAAAATGCTCCGCGTCGATGCGCCCGCCGTCGTAGACTTTCTCCAGCTTCCCGTCCGCCAGGTCGCGCAGCGCCGTCCCCCAGGCGATGTCGCCATCGCCCTTCACCACAGCGTGTGCTCCCCCGCGTTCAAACGCTTCGTTCGGATAAAGAGACGGATGCACACCACCGAAAATAACGTGTGCGCCGCGCTCCCGCGCGATCAGCCCGACACTGTATCCACGCAGGGCGTTGCCTGTGTGGATGCCGACTCCGACGACATCTCCGGGGCTAATGTCTTCCGGATTCAACGCCGTCAGTGTCTCGTCGCAGATCACCGGATCCCCAAAGGAAGCCGGAGTCGCCGCCGCCAAAACATAAAGCCATCGCGGTGTGATCACCGCCGTCCCAAAAGACGTATCGCTCGGATTAACTAGATGAACTCTCAAATGCGCTCCTTGCAAACCATCTACGGGGTTAGCTTTTCCGAAGCGCCGGCGAAGCTAAAGCCTACGCCGCTCGGGTGAGCAAATTGTTTCGCAGCTTTCTGCCTGGCGGTCATAACCCTGGCCCGCCACGTGTTCTAGTCTACTAGATTCATCGCTTGCGCACCTGAGTCAGTCTTGTCTAATGCAGGATGAGCCTGAAGGAGGGCCTGTTTCTAACGCAGGATGAGCCTGAAGGGGCGCATGCTAGGGATTGATCATCAGCATGC
>JAYVTO010000183.1:0-28846 GCA_043788745.1 Acidobacteriaceae bacterium | reverse complement strand
TTCAATCCTGGTAGCAGCAGTGCGGGGTGCCGGCTCGTGAATCCGCTCCCGACGCGGCCCTTCGGGCCGCTTTGGTCGCGGCTCGGATTTGGTGCATTTTGCTTGGAAAATAGCCTCAGCATCTTCGCCCTTCAGGGCGGGGTACGCGCGACCTTACGGTCGCGCCTCGGTTGCGGAGTCCGGAATCGCTGAGAATGCTCTCGTACTATCCCGGGCAAAGAACATCCCCGGGCTGAAGCCCCAAAATGCGCGGGCTGTTTCGCTGGCACAGACGCGCAGCTTTCCGCCCGCGAAGAGCGCGCCGCCAAGGGGTTGATGGCTGCAGCAGCGCTCAAACGCTCGAATCCGTCAGAGAGGGAGACGTGCGATGCGGGTTCCCAGGCGATGGGCCGGAGGGTCTCCTTAAACTGGTAGACGCGATCTCTGTCGGCATTAATGAGAGATTCCTGAAAGCGATCCTCATAGCCGGACACGATGCACGACAACATCAGCAGATGATCGTGAGCGGAGTGAAGCTCAAAGACGAGTTGTCCGTTCGCCCATGCCGCCGGCTCCGATGGGCGCAAGGATTTCGTATGGACCCAAACGAGTGCCGGAGGTTAGGTTCATAGGCGTTTCGCCCGATTATAGCGTGCGGGCTTAGATCTTTCCGCCGCCGGACCGAGGTTACTTCCGCTTCACGTATTCCGCGATCTGCTCGGCGGTCGCGAACCAGACTCCGGGTTTCGACTTCATGTACGCCACCAGCTTTTCGAGTTGCGCCATCGGAGCGCGATGCCCGGTTACATGCGGGTGCAGAGTGAGCAGGAACATGGTGCCTTCCTGATATGCGCCGTCGAATTCAGCCTTGTAGAGCTGATAGAGAAGTTCGGGATTCGGCATCGTTCCGCCGCGGCCGAGGTAGGGCGTTTCGGTGAGGGTCCAATCGATGGCGAGTTCGACCATGCCGGTGCTCTCGCCGTTCGACATCAGTTCGTAGGGCTCATCCATCGCTTGCAGACTGCTGTCGTAGAGGAATCCGGCTTTGCGGATCAGCGCGATCGTGTGCTCGCTGAATGCCCAGGCAGGCGCGCGATAGCCGACGGGCCGCTTGCCGGTGGCTTTCGTCAGGTAGTCGATGGCCTGGTTCAGAAGGCGCTCTTCTTCGGCGGCGTTGGGCAGGGCAGGGAGGAATTCGTGAATCCAGCCGTGGACCGCGATCTCGTGTTTGTTGGGGCTCTTCAGGATCGCCGGAATCTGTTCCGGATGGATTATGGCGCTTACCGCTGGGATGAAGAACGACGCCGGAATCCGGTGCTTGTCGAGCAGCTTCAAGATGCGGGCGAGTCCGGATTGCGCGCCGAAGTCGGCGGCGGAGAGCGTAGTCGGCGAGGTTTCGCCGCGCGCCAATAAATAAGACTCGTTGTCGACGTCGAAGCTAAGGCAGACCGCGACTCGGGCGTTGTTCGGCCAGGATTTCGGAGTCAGCTTGCGACCCGCGCGCGCGGGTGCGACGGCTTTGTGAAGTTGGTCTTCGGTCCACTTGGTGCCGGGTTGTTGGATCTGCGATTGGGCGAAGGTGGTGGCGGCAAGGACCAGTGCGAGCGCGGCGCGTTTCATGAGTCCCTCGATTATGCACTGGCGCGCGATACGATGGCAGTTCGCCTCGGCCAGCCCCATGATAACTTCGTCCAACGTCTGCCTGCTGTTGTCGCTCGTGCTGGGCACGTTCGGCTGGTGGGGTTACTACACTGCGGCGGGGCAAAAGACCTTCGACGAGATGAGCGGGATGATTCCGTTCTTTGCGCTGCTCGTGGCAGGAGTGCTGTTCCTGGTGGGGCTTGCGCTGTATGCTTTTTCGCGACGAGCGTGAAATCGCGCGCTGGGCTTTGAAGCTACGCTGGCTGCAACCGTTTCAGTTTGATCCGACCCGACGGAACACGCGCCAGATCGTAGTGTGCCAACTGCGTCAGCCAGCTTTCGGCGCTACCGCCAAAGACTTGGAAAAGCCGGACGGCCATCTCTGGGAGAGATGCCGCGCTTCCCGTTGACCAGTTCCGAAAGGGTAGTTCGCGTTACGCCCAGTGCGTCGGCAGCAGCAGTAATTGTCAGCCCAAAAGGTTCGATGCATTCGCGAAGTACGAAGCCGCCTGGGTGTGGTGGATTTTTCATTGGCATCGTCGTTTCCTCTCAGTGATAGTCCAGGTAGTCCACGTCAAACGCGTCGTGATCGGTGAAGCGAAATACTACGCGCTAGTTCGCCGTACTACGTAACGTAACGCCGGTCAAGCGGGCAAATTTCGTCTGTGAACCGGCAAGCGTGCTACTTCCCGCCATCGGCCTTCAGCGGATACTTCTTTGCCGCATCTTCCCACTTGAACGGCAACACATCCGGCACTACGACCACTTGCGTTGTGAACTTGAACGGAGCCTTATCGGCGCCGCCTGGACCCGGGTACGTGAGCTCCACGTAGAACGCCGTGAAGCCCTTGGGCGGCTTCGCGACCTGGGCCACGTACACGCCCTTCTTCTCTTCGCCCAGCTTGGTTGACTTGTACGCCTTGCCGATACTATCGAGGCGGAAGTCGCGGGCTTCGGGATTCGTCGCCTGCCACAACGTAACGTCAGAGGGCTTGTCCTTTGCGTCGACCACGATCGAACCGTTCACGATCTTTGCGGTGAAGCGCGGCCGCGCCGTGTTCGTTAGGATGGCCTGATAGAACGACAGCATGCTATCGGTCGCGTCGCCGCCTTCGAGATTGTGCTTCACGTTGGGCACGTAGCGGATATGCTTTTCCTCTTTCACCTTGTCGTAGTAGAGGTGCGAATTGTCGGGCAGGAAAAATTGATCGCCGCTTGCGTTGATCAGAAACTTCGGCATCTTCATTTGCGGACGGTCAAGGTAGTTGTAAGGGTCTTCGATGTCGAGCACGGCTTTGTATTCCGGCGTCCCGATCTTGTGCGGGAAGAGGCCGTGCTTAACGTAGTCGTTGAGCGCGCTCGAGAAGAAGCCGTAGGCTTCAAAGTGATGCTTGGTGATCTCTTCGCTGTTCAGCGCGTCGATCACCATCGGCATGATCGCGACTACGCGCTTGTCGACGGCTCCGACGAGCCACGTGGTCCAGCCGCGCTTGGAGCCTCCGGCGACTACGAAGTTATCGATCTTGAGCTTGCCGCCGGCTTCCGATTTCGCGAAGTCCTGGATCGCGTCCATCGCGCGGACTCCGCTCTTCACCATCGCGAGGCGAATCAGCCACGTGTCGTCTTTCGTCGTAAAGTGCTTCACGCGCGAGTACGCGATGGCGTCGTCTTCGAAGCGGCCTTTGTCCGGCGTGTCCGTAAAGAAGAGCGGCTGGTTCGGAACCATGCCGAGGTCCGCGACGACAGAGCCGGTTTCGGTGGCGATGCGCACTGAGCGCGCGTTCGATTTCGAAGGCGCGGCATCGCCGTTCTTGCCGCCGCCAATGAACAGCAGCGCCTTGTTCGCAGTGACCTTGTCGGGCCGCGTGATCGAGAGCCAATGCTTCCACACCGGGCGATCGACGTCTTTCTCAGTACGCCAGGTTTGCGACGTGAGTTCAAGGACGTCGGTGCGGACGCCTTCGCCGGGGATGGTTTTGACCAGCTTCCAGCCGTAAACGGGGTCCTTGGCGTTGACGTAGCGGTCGAGCGCCGTTTCTTTCTGCGCGAAGACTTGGGCGCTGACGAGCAGGGTGAGGGCGAAGGTACGGAGTCGCATCAGGGATAAGTATAGATCGAATTACGAACGATGGAGTCCGCGTCACGAGTGAGGAGCGAGGAAATCCGCGCTACTTGCCTCCACTCGTCTGTCGTCCTCCGTATGCCGTCATTTGTTGTCCTTCGTCATTGCGCCCGCAAACGGTATACTTTGACAGCGTAGCAATATGATCCCCTCTGCTCTTCTCTTCTTATTTCTCGCGCAGCAGCAGCAACCGAACGCTGCTCCGCAGATCGACTGGGCGCGCGCCAAGCGCGTCTACGATGCGAACTGCGCCGGCTGCCACGGACCCGAAGGCAGTGGCGGCAAAGGCCCCGCGCTGGCCGTTCCCAAACTGCCCCGCTCCACAACGGACGAGCTACTCGCGGCGATCATTACCGATGGCATCCCCGGCACTGTGATGCCGCCTTCCTGGCACCTCGGCGCCGACGGAGTCACGCTCGCCACCGCCTACGTCCGCAGGCTCTCGATGAGCGCCACGCCGCCGAAGGTTGAAGGCGACATCGCCAAGGGCCGCGCGCTCTACACCGGCAAGGGCGCCTGCGCCTCCTGCCACAGCGCCGGCTACGGACCGGAGCTCTCCGCCATCGGAAGCCGCCGCACTGCCGCGAGCCTCCGCGAATCCATCACCGATCCCGCCGTCGAAGTGACCGAAGAGTACCTGCCTGTCCACATCCAGACACGCGACGGCAAAGCGATCCAAGGCATTCGCGTCAACGAAGACACCTTCACCATCCAGGTGGTCGCGCAGAACGGCCACTTCTCTTCGTTCCGCAAGGACGCGCTCGCCAAGCTCGATAAGCGTTCCACTGAATCGCCGATGCCCAGCTACAAAGCGATTTTCTCCGCCACCGAACTCCGCGACCTCGTCGCCTACTTGTCTTCTCTCCGGGGTGAACAGTGAAACTCGTCTTACTCGCGGCCCTCGCCGCCAACCTCGTCGCGCAGGTCCCTTACCAGCGCATCGTCAACGCCGACAAAGAACCCGGCAACTGGCTGACCTATTCGCGGACCTACGACGGCCACCGCTACTCGCCACTCACCGGAATCACGCCCGCGAACGTCGCCGGGCTGAAGCCGCTCTGGACCTACCAGATCCGCGAGATGGATCACTTCGAAACGACGCCCATCGCCGTCGACGGAATCCTCTACATCACCGAACCGCCCGACACCGTCTCCGCCGTCGATGCCCGCACGGGCCGCAATCTGTGGCGCTACACGCGCCCCGTCCCGCGCGACATTCAGGTCTGCTGTGGCCGCGTCAATCGCGGACTCGCCATCCTCAATAACACCGTCTTCGTTGGGACGCTCGACGCGCACTTGATCGCGCTGAACGCGCGCAACGGCGCCGTCGAATGGGACACCGTCGTCGCCGATTACAAGAGCGGCCATTCGCTCACCATGGCGCCGCTCGCGATCGATGGCAAAGTGATCGTCGGTATCGCCGGCGGTGAATACGGAATCCGCGGCTTCATCGACGCCTACGATTCGAAGACCGGCAAGCAGGCCTGGCGCTTCTGGACCGTACCCGGCCCCGGCGAGCCCGGCAACAGCAGTTGGCAAGGCGATAGCTGGAAGACCGGCGGAGCGCCCGCCTGGGTCACCGGCTCCTACGACCCTGCGTTGAACATCATTTATTGGGGCACCGGAAACCCCGGCCCCGATTGGAACCCCGATAAGCGCGGCGGCGACAATCTCTACTCGTGTTCGCTGCTTGCTCTCGACGGCGCAACCGGAAAGCTGAAATGGCATTTCCAGTTCACGCCGCACGATTCGCACGACTATGATTCGACCAACGTGCCGCTGTTGCTCGACGGCGTCGTGAGAGGCAAGCCTCGCAAACTGGTCGCACTCGCCAATCGCAACGCGTTCTACTACCTGCTTGATCGCGCAACGGGAGAATTCATCTCCGCCAAGCCCTACGCGCATTACACCTGGACCAAGGGCCTCGACGATAGCGGCCGGCCCCAAGTCTCCGCTGAACTCGAACCCAGCGAAAAAGGCACCCTCGTTTCGCCGAGCCTCTACGGAGCCACCAACTGGTTCAGCCCGTCGTACTCGCCGCTGACCAAGTACGTCTACGTCTCCGTCCGCGAGCAAAGTTCCTACTTCTTTAAGACAGACGCAGAGTATCAAAAGGGAGCTCCATTCTTAGGAGGAGGCGAGCGTGCCATCGCTGGCGACAAAGCCTACGGAGCCGTACGCGCCCTCGACGCATTCACGGGAATCATGAAGTGGGAGTTCAAGCTGAAGTCGCCACCGTGGTCCGGAGTGCTCGCTACCGGCGGCGGCCTGGTCTTCGGAGGCTCGATGGAAGGCAACTTCTACGCGTTGGACGCGAAGACCGGCAAGCCACTGTGGGATTACCAAACTGGAGCCGAAATGTACTCGAACATCATGTCGTTCGCGGTGGACGGCAAGCAGCGCATCGCGGTGACGTCAGGCCACGCGTTATTTGTCTTCGGCCTGCCATAGCGGTCAACAAATGGATTGAACCCCGCCCGCGTTGCAGCCAAGTAGACGCGCACGAATTGAACCCCAACCTTCAGAGGCTCCGAAGAAATCCGCGATCCGCTACGCTTAGAACCGCGAACGTTAGTGAGCGTTGTGAACCCCGCCCGTTCACGGCGGGCATCGCTTGGGCTGCGGATACAATCCCTTCCTCGTTGGGGACCCGGTGCCCGCTCACGCAAGCAGCCGCATGTATAATGGCGATGCCAGCCGCACCATGCACCCCAGCAGCGAGAAAATCCGTCAGACTCTCCAAGGCGTCACTCGAGACATGACCGCGGCGCAATGGAGCAGCCATCCGCCCGGCAAATGGTGCGCCGCCGAAATCATTGCGCATCTTTCGCTTACCTACAGCAATACCGCAGCAGCGCTCCAAACCGTCCTCGCCGGCGGCAAGCCGACAGCCACCACGCCGAAGCTGAAACAGCGCATCAAGGTCTTCATCCTGATCGAGATCGGCTACTTTCCCAAAGGTGTCGAAGCGCCAAAGATCGTCCGGCCCACAGGAATCCAGGACGGGACGATTCTAAACGAAGCGCTCGGCCACCTCGCCGCCATGGACGCCGCTCTCAATGAATGTGAACAACGCTTCGGCCCGTCGACGCCGCTTATCGATCACCCTGTGCTGGGCGCGCTCAACGTCACGCAGTGGAGAAAGTTTCACGCCATTCACGCCCGCCACCACGCACCGCAGATCGCGGGGCTGCGCTGTATCAATTGAATCGGGCATGGGTAAATAATTCGTCTCGCAGCGTGAGGCCAGCCGCTTCGAGAAAGGGCCGCACGGTCGTGAGAAAGGCTCGGCCAGCCTCATCTGGCGCAAACTGAAACACCACGTTGATCCTTATCTGTCGACCCTTGGCGTTTGGGTAGCATTGCAGAATCTCGCCGCTCTCAATGAACGGCAAGTATTCATCCAACTTCGCCTGAAGGAGTAATTGGTGCACCGCGCTGTCAGACCAGTCCAAGTGGTCACTGAGTCCTCCGGGCCTTCGGTCATCGTTGCCAGCGGGACGAACTCGGCAGCCGCACTGCTTGATTCTGCATCTGGCTCTGCGCCCATTCCACCCAAACCAGCAAGAGTCCCTCGATAACCGAAGCAATCGACCGAAACGGCGGGATCAGGATGAGACCAGGCGATTCGTGGATCGCTGCGAATTCGTTGCAGTGAACGAGCATCGTCCTCACATCCGCCGAAACCAGCACTCGACCAGCCTCCGCGGCAAATCGAAGGACCTCACCATCGGATAGGCCATCAGGAATCACTCCCACATGGTCCTGGCAATCGATTCCGGGTTCGCGACGGCAGAGCCCTCTCCTGATAGCAGGGTCGAGATTGGCGTCCGCTTGAAACGCGATCTTCACACCAGCTTCGAAAGTTTCTCGTTGCGGGCGCGCGCAAACGGCGCTAGCATATCCGTCGGCAACGGATGGCTCGCCTGAAACTCCTGGTAGGCGCGCTCTTCGGCCTGGAGGTATTCCTCGATTTCTTGCGGATGCTCAAGGATGAACGTAATCACGCCGTAGATGTTCGCCAACGATCCAACCGTCGGATAGGACCGAAAGATGTCCTCGGTAGTGCGCCCACGCCGGAACGCATGCACGACGATATCCAAGCCAACCCTGGAGCCGACAACGTAGTCGCCGCCGTTCCGCGCCTCGATCTATTCGCTAGTCGTCATTTCGAGCGAACCCCACCAACTAGCTTATCTCCGGGCCGCGCTGATCGCAAAGGATGGTCGCGAACACCGGTGTCGAGAGCAGCCGGCCGAGAATTTTCATAAACGCCTCCGGAGACTCAAGGCGCTTTCTCTAAGCTGTTTTTGTCACGTACCGAAACAAAGAGCTACCGCACCGCGATCGTCACCGTCGGACTGGTTTGTCCCGCTGCGGTCACCGTCACCGGCACCGAGCCGCCCGCTGACACGCCCGCCGGAACTACCACGTTCACCTGATACAGCCCCACCGCGAAGGTTGGCGCAAGGCCCGCAAAACTCGCCGGAACGCTCACTCCCCCGATCGACACAGTCACCGGACTCAGCGTCCGCACCAGTCGGTCGAGTGGAGCCGCGCTGCCATCCGTCACCGCCGAATCTACTGGACCCAGCCCGGAGCAGTACATCACCAGCGTGTCGCCCGCCCGCGCCGGATTCGCCGCGTCCGCGATCCGCTGCGTGCCGTTCGCCTGCGCGACATAGATGTGACCCTGCCCGGCACCGCTTCCGTTGAACGAAAATACGCCAGGAACCGCCGTCGCAATCAAAATCTCCACCGGCACTGATATCTGATTCCCGCGCGAAACTACCATCTGAACCGGTGTATTCACCGGAGTCGCCAGCGGCAGAATTGCGTTCACCTGCCCGTCGCTTGAGAACAACAACGGTGCCGAGCGGCCGCCGATAATCACCTGCGTCCCGGCCAGTTCGTTGCCCAAGGGCAACTGCGGCGCTTGCTGCGTTCCGCTCGATAACCGCAATCCGTAAATCGAAACAATCGACCCCGGCGCAAGCGGCGCTTGCCGCGCAAAGCTCGATCCGCTAATCACGCCGCCCTGTCCCACCAGGGGCGGAGTCGCGTTGCCGCCCAAGCCGCCCGATACCTGAATCGAGCCCTTCAACGCCGCCGGTTGGTTCTCCGCCGTCGCCGTCAACGTCACGCTCGCCTGCGCCGCGTTGACGCTCTGCCACGTGCCCGTCCACTCGCCGTCGCCCGTCGACACCAACGCCAGCGGCACGTCGCCGTTCGAGAACGACACGCTTGTCGATCCACTCACGTGCAACTGCCCGCAGTCGTCGACAACTTTCACCGTTAACGAATTCGGATACGAAGCCGGCACCGTGAAGTTCGTTCCCAACGAAGTAAACAGAGGCAGCAACTGCTTCGGAGTGCACCCTGTGATTTCACGAGACGAAGCAGGCGCAGTAGGTCGGACCGCCAGGTCCGACCAAGCACCAGGCGAGGAAACAGTAGGTTGGACCGCCAGGTCCGACCAAGTCAAGGCCGAGGAAGCAGTCCATTCCGGGAACGTCCGCCCCAGGGTCGCCGGACCATTGAACACCGTCCCCGCCGGTGCAATCACAATCAGAATCGCGACAGTACGAATCGATCCATTGAAGAACACCAGCGTCACCGCCCCGCGATAGATACCCGCCGCCAACGCCTTGAACGACGGCTGAACGACGATCTCCACCGATCCCGTCGGAATCAAGGCATTCGACGGCTGATACTGAATGTACTGCCTGCCATCGAGCGTCGCGATCCCCGATCCGAAACTCAACGGCGTCGGCGTCAGGTTCGACACGATCACGCTTTGCGATGCCGGATCGCCCGCGCCCGCCACTCCGGTAAATACCAGGCCTGCAGGCTGGACCACCGGACCAGGATCCGTGCCCGCGGCTAGCACGCTGAACACCACCGTCGCTTCCTGCGGCGAATTGTCCGCCGTCGAAGATGACACTTGAATGCGTCCAAAATAGTCTCCAGGAGCCAGCCCCGCCAGGTTCACGCTCACATTGATGTCCGGAGCGGCCTGCCCCGCCGTCACCGTTCCCGACGCAGGACTCACTTGCAACCACTGCGGAATCCCCGCCGCCGTAATCGCCCGCGCCGTGTACGCAAATGTCCCCTGCCCCGCATTCACAACCGAGATCACTTGCGGCGGCGTGACGCCGCCACTCAATACGCCCTGGAACGTCAGCCCGCGCTGCGACAAACGAATCAACTGCCCCGAACTGCTCACCGACATCGTCACCGGAACAACCAGACTCTTGCCATCCGCATCCAAAATAATTACGCTCCCCGAATACGTGCCCGGAGCCAGCCCCGCCGGATTCGCCGTCACCACCAACGACACCGGAGCCGCCCCCGTCGCGCTCCCCGACGTCGGCGTCACCGCTAACCAACTGCCGCCACTCACCGTCCGCGCCGACGCGGAAAACGTCTCGGATCCCCCGCCGGGGTTGCTTACGACAATACGCCGTGTGGCTGCCGCGTTGCCCCGCACAAACGAAAACGAAAGCCCCGCCGAGTCCACCGAGAGTTGTCCAGGCAGCGCCGTTTGTAGCGTCAGCGAAACCGAAATCACCACCGGAGCCACATTCGCCACTGTTGGCGTCAAGGTAATCGTGCCCGTGTAACTGCCCGGCGCAAGCGTCCCCGGATTCGCCGTCACACTCAACGTCGCCGGAGTCGACAGGCTGCTCGGAGTCGCCAACAAGAACGCTGCACTCGACGTCACCGCATATGGCAACCCCGTCACCGAACCACTAACCGCCACCTGTTGCGGCCGAGGCGGAGCATCGCCAGCCCGCGCCGTAAACGACAAACTCTGCGGCGTCGCCGCTAACGTCGGTGCCGCCGCGGGCAGAACGCGCACCCGAAAATTCGAAGAATCTGCGATGTAGATGTTACCCTTCGCGTCCGACGTCACGCCCATTGGATTGTTCAGCGATCCCAGAATCGCTGGACCGCCATCGCCGGCAAACGCGATCGCACCGTTACCGGCAAGCGTGGTCACCGTCCCGTCGCTTGCCACGCGCATCAGGCGAAAGAGGTTTGAACACAGAGCCAGCAGCGCGCCGGATACGTCGAACGTCACATCGGTCGCCCCCCGGCACGATCCTTGGCCACCCGGTCCAACGATCGTCGAAACGGTCCCGTCCGGGGCGATCTTGCGGATGCGATCGTTACCGAAATCCGCCACGAACACATTGCCCGTCGCATCCACCGTCACCCCGAGGGGCGCGTTGAACTGTGCCTTCGCTGCCGTCCCCTCCGCGAATCCGGCGACGCCCGTTCCCGCCACCGTGCTCACGATTCCCGCCGCGGTTACTTTTCGAACTCGATGCGTGTTGGCATCGGCGAAATAGATCGTCCCTGCCGCATCCAATGCCAATCCTTTTGGCAGAATGCGGGCCGTTAGCGCGGCCACGCCCTCGCCACCATCGCTGCCTCCCCCCGCATAGCGCGTCAACGTCCCGTCCGGCGTCAAACGCTGCAGGAATCCCCCGTCGCCGAAAAATAGGTTCCCCCTGCTGTCGAAGACCATCCCATCCACCGCACCGCTGAAACCCGGTGCTCCCTTCGCGAGCACCGTCGTCAGGCGGCCGTCGGCTTCCACCCGCAAGATACGGTTGGTGACCTCGTCGCCGTCCGCGATGTAAACCAACCCCGAAGGCGTAACCGCAACCCGCGATGGGCCGGTTAAGAAGGCGAACGTCGCCCCAGTGCCCTCCGCAGAGAACCGATATTGCCCGTTGCCCGCAATCGTGGTAATCCTTCCCGTCGGATCAATCCGGCGAACCCGCCGGTTCTGTGTATCCGCGACCAATACGTTGCCAGCAGGATCCACCAGCACGCCCGTCGGATTGTAGAACCTTGCGGCACTCGCTGGTCCGCCGTCTCCCAGGAAACCGACTGCGCCCGTTCCGGCAAAAGGGGTGGCAGCCCCGCCTGGAGTAATCCGCGTGACCCGTTGCGTCCCCCCCTCGGTGACGTAAGCAATTCCGGAACCGTCAAAATCCAAGTCCGTCGGAGTATTCAACTGCGCCGCGAACGTGCCGATCGTTCCATCCTTCGCCACCCTGCGGATTCTTCCGTTGTTCGCATCCGCAATGAACAGATTCCCCGCCGCGTCCAGCCGCAGGCCGCGGGGGAAAGACAGCATCGCCGCTGTCGCCGCGCCGCCATCCCCGCTGAATCCGGCTTGGCCGGTACCGGCGATCGTCGTGATGATCCCGTTGGTGTCGACTTTCCGGACACGATTATTGGCGCTATCCGCGATATACACTGTGCCGGAAGCGTCGCATGCCAACCCCGACGGTACGGACAGCCCCGCCCGAGTCGCCGGACCGCCATCGCCGCCCGTTGTGATAAACGGGCCGGTTCGCCCCGTGGACCCTGCGAACGTGCTGCTCGTGGCATCCCGCGCAATCCGGCGAACCCCGAAGCTCTCGCCGAACAGCACACTGCCATCCGGGCAGGCGGTCACCACCCTCGGTCGATTCGCCGGCGACTTCCGTGCCACCGCACCCTCTTGGGCGACCCCATCGAAGCCGTTTCCCGCGATCACGGTCAGCACACCGTCCGGGGCAATCCGATAAACCTGGTAATTCTGCGAGTCGGCCAGATACAGATTCCCGGCGGAATCGCGCGCAATCCCATCCGCTCCACCGAACGCGGCGTTCAGCGCGGACTTCCCGTCCCCCTGAAATGTCCAATCCGCGCCTGCGTACGTTTGGATGATCGGCCCCGCCGTCCTGGTTGCCTGTGCGGAAAGCAGGTCGGCGAGAGCGAGAAATCCCATACCGCAAAACAAGCTTCTGTGCACAACCGTCTCCGATCCAGGCGTTCTGAACTCTAAGAGTATACCGGCTATTTCGCGCGGTAGGTCGGACTGCCTGGTCCGGCGCGGATGGATCCCGGATGTGACAAGCCCGAAAAAATCGGCGACGCTCTAATTCTTCGACCGTTTGAATAGTTCCATTTGATCGGAAGATCGCGAATCCAGCCGGGTGCGCGAGCGCCCCGGTCCAATTGGTTGCGCTCGAAGCTTTCGCCTCAAATCAAAACTCACCCTCGCGCTTTACGCACGCGGCTGAGACCGAGGCGTCCGATGAAACAAATCAAGCGGTCACGGTGCTAGCCCCGGGCGGGGACACCTCCGTACTACACCCAAGCACTGAAACCCGACAGTTAAGAAACCCATGAAAGCTCGATCTCGGGGATGCTACCCCAGCAATGAACCGCAAGCGAAGTCCGGACGCGTGCGCGGGCGATGACCGCCAGAAACCATCGGGCGAGGAGCCGAAGGCGCCAAGTCCGAGCCGCGACCAGAGCGGCCCGAAGGGCCGCGTCGGGAGCGGATTCAACCGTCCGCGGATCAAATGTGATGATTCGAGGCGTGCCCGAAGCCAGGCCGAAGTCAGAGCGAAGTATGCGCCCGCTCAACACCAAAAATTGCGGCATTCGAAATCTCACACGCACAGGGTATTCTTGAAGCGTGAGCGGATCTCCCAGTAAACGCCAAGCAATCCCGGACCATGAAGTTCCGGCCATGTTTGGAAAGGGCGAAAACAAAGAAAAGCCGTTGGTAAATATTTCCCAGTGAAAATGGTTTTTTAGAAACACCTCTATAATCTTTCTAAACTATAGATATAAAAAGCCTTAACGAAGGTTGGCTTCGTTTTGTACAAGGCCGGTTGCCCCGCAGACTTGGCTTCGTTTTGCAGGCCCAAACGAGGTACACTCGTAGCCAGTCCATTATGCGCATCGCCCTCACCTTCCTCGTCCTGGCGACCGCCTCCGCCCAGGCGCCCCCGACAGCCGACCAACTCGCCGCCTTCATAAAGGAAACTTATACCAAGTACGAGTACCGAGTCCCGGTCCGCGACGGGGTGAAGCTCTTCACGGCGGTTTACGTCCCCAAAGACGTCTTCTCAGAAGGCAAGACCTACCCGATCCTGTTCGACCGGACCCCCTACAGCGTCCGGCCCTACGGTCCGGACCAGTATCGCCCGTCGCTCGGACCCTCCGAGATCTTTGCCCGCGACAAGTTCATCTTCGTCTACCAGGACGTCCGCGGCCGCTATATGAGCGAAGGCACGTTCACTGAGATCCGGCCTCATAAACCGAATAAGGGCCCCAAGGACACCGACGAGAGCACCGATACATATGACACGATCGATTGGCTGATCAAAAACCTGCCCGGCAACACCGGCAAGGTCGGCCTTTGGGGCATCTCGCAACCGGGCTTCTTCACGTCGGCCGGAATGATCGACGCGCACCCCGCTTTGGTCGCCGCGTCTCCGCAGGCACCGGTCACCGACTACTACATGGGCGACGACAACTTCCACAACGGGGCCTTCATGCTGGCAGCGAACTTCGGCTTCTACACGGGCTTTGACGTGCAGAAGAACCCAACGCTGCCGCCCGAGCGCCTGGCCTTTGAATACGGCACTCCGGACGGCTACGAGTTCTACCTCAACCTGGGCTCGCTTGCCGATGCCGACCGCAAGGTATTTCAAGGCAAGAACCCGTACTGGACGATCAACATCGAGCACACGGCCTACGACGAGGTCTGGCAGTCGCATGCGATTTGGAAGCACCTGAAGAACATCAAGCCCGCCGTGCTGACGGTCGGCGGATGGTTCGATGCCGAAGACTTGCAGGGTCCGTTGAAGACGTTCGACTTCATGGAGAAGAACTCGCCGCCGAAGACTAACGTGCTGGTGATGGGCCCGTGGACGCACGGCGGATTCGCGCGCGGCGACGGCGACAAGGTGGGCAACATCAGCTTCGGCTCGAAGACGGCGGTCTACTATCGAGAGAAGATCGAGTTCGCCTTCTTCGGGTGGTTTCTGAAGGCAAAAGGCGATGGCAAGTTCCCGAAGGCGTGGATGTTTGAGACTGGCGCGAACCAGTGGCGGCGCTTTGAAGAATGGCCGCCGAAGGGCGTGCAGTCGAAGACGGTGTTCCTGGCTTCGACTGGCAAGCTGGCATGGCAGCAGACTGCGAGCGGGGGTTTCGACGAATACATCTCGGACCCCAACAAGCCAGTGCCATACATCGGCCACATCGCGCAGGGCATGCGCGGCGACTACATGACCGAAGACCAACGCTTCGCAGCAACGCGGCCGGACGTGCTGGTTTACAAGTCGGAGGTGCTCGACAAGGACGTCTCGGTGTTTGGGCCGATCGCGGTGGATCTGAAGGTGTCGACGACAGGCACGGACTCGGACTTCGTCGTGAAGGTGATTGACGTGTATCCGGGCGACTTTCCGGAGTCGAGCGTGTCGGCGAATCCGCGCGGCGAGTCTGCGAACGCGATCAAGCTCGGGGGCTATCAGCAATTGGTGCGCGGTGAGCCGTTCCGCGGCAAGTTCCGTAAGAGCTTCGAGAAGCCGGTGCCGTTTGAGCCCGGCAAGCCGGACCGCATCACCTTCAACCTGCCCGACGTCGCGCACACGTTCCGCGCCGGGCATCGGATCATGATCCAGATCCAGAGTTCGTGGTTTCCGCTGACGGATCGCAATCCGCAGAAGTTCATGGACATCCCGCACGCTCTGCCAACCGACTATGTGCAGGCCACGCAGCGCGTCTTTATTGGAGGCGCGGACGGATCGAAGATCGAGATCAAGGTGCTCGAGTAAAGATGCGGCTGGCGGTACTCGGTGTTGCTCTTGCCTGCGCGGCGAATGCCGCCGACGTGGATGTTGCCGGGTTCGACCGCGCCCGCGTGCTGAAGGCGGCGAATGCGTACCTGAAAGAGAAGCCGGTCACGGTTACGGTGTCAAGCTCTCCGCGCAGCGCCGGCGGCACGCACGACTTCTTCTCAGAAGGCGACTACTGGTGGCCCGATCCTAAGAATCCGTCGGGGCCATATGTACAGCGCGACGGCATGTCGAACCCCGGCAATTTCGTCGAACACCGTCGCGCGCTGATGCGCCTGAGCGTGCAGGTTCCGGCGCTCGCGGTGGCGTTCAAACTGACGAATAACAAGCGCTATGCGCGGCACGCAGATCTACACCTGCGCGCTTGGTTCGTCGACGAAGCGACGCGCATGAAGCCGAGTCTGCTGTATGCGCAAGCGATCCGGGGACGCTTTACCGGGCGCAGCACGGGCATTATCGACACGATCCATCTGGTCGAGGTCGCGCGTGCGGTCGAGGTGCTCGATGCTGGCGGCGGCATGTCGAAGGCCGGACTCGACGGAGTCCGCAATTGGTTCGCCGAGTACTTGCAGTGGATGATGGCGCATCCCTATGGGATTGCCGAGCGCGATGCGAAGAACAACCACGGAACCTGTTGGGTGATGCAAGCGGCAGCCTTCGCGCATCTCACCGGCGACAAGCAAGTGCTGGATTTCTGCCGCCGCCGATTCAAGGAGGTGCTGGTGCCGGGGCAGATTGCGACGGACGGAAGCTTTCCGGAAGAGATGCGGCGCACGAAACCCTACGGCTATTCGTTGTTCAATCTCGAAGCCATGGCAACGCTTTGCCGCATTGTGTCGACGCCGGAAGATGACCTCTGGGCGTTCGAGACTCCGGACGGACGCGGCATGCGGAAGGCGATGGCGTACATGACGCCGTTCCTCAAAGACAAAAGCAAATGGCCACTGCCGCCGGATGTGATGTACGCGAACGAATGGCCGATGCGCCAGGCGAGTCTGCTGTTTGCGGGGTTGGCGTTGAAGGAGCCGCGCTATGTGGATTTGTGGAAGACGCTGCCGGCGAACTCGAAGGTCGAGGAAGTGATCCGCAACTGGTTCATCAGGCAGCCGGTACTGTGGATTGAGTAGGGATGTGGCTCGACGTCCGTCGCTTCATCCGCTCACTCTCCATAAACCACCCTGTAGGTTGTTGAATCTTGTTAGTAGCAGGGCGGTCATGAGCCGCGCGTCCCTGACTTCGTTCGCGGTTCTAAAATTGGGCTTGCTGATATGGACTGCAATCCCTGGCGCGGGTTCATGAGCGGATGTGGTCCCCTCCCTGACGGTCGGGGTTCAGTGATGTAGTACGCGCGGCCTGACGGCCGCGCCTCGGTGAAGTTAGTCGATCTCTATTTCCATGCGGAGTAGCGCTGCGGAATACGTCTTGCCTTGGGGGTCGGACTTGAGTGACATGGTGCCTCCGCCATCGAGGCTTTCGTGGAGTAGGAAGTTGAGCGCGCCTAGATTCGGGAGCTCGAAGCGTTTGACTTCGCCTTTGCAGACTTCTCCGAAGTGCTGCTTGACGCGCTCGGCGGTGACTTCCCGGACTAGGGCTGAATAATGCTTTGGATCACGGGCGATCAGGCCGACGTTGGCGGTGTCGCCTTTGTCTCCGGAGCGGGCGTGGGCGATTTCTACTAGCTTGACGCGGGGCATTAGGCCACCTCCACGGAGACGTAGGGCTCGACTTCAGATTTTGGCAACAGCGCGGGCCAGTAGGCGACGATCTCTTCGACCTTCGGGCGGCCTGAGCCGAGGCCGGTGACGACTGGCGGCCCGTTGAGCGCGAGCGGGGCGAGTTCCTTGGTGAAGCGTTCGACGGCGGCTTTGTTGTGGGAACGGACTCCGATGCGGAGCACAATCTCGGGCGCGTCGGCGGAAGCGGGGCCGGCGAGAATCTCGCCATGGCAGGAACCGGCTCCGACGAATTCGCTGTGGATAGCATCGAACTTCAGGCCCAGCTTGTCGAGGCGTTGACGCAAGATGCCATCGGCGAGCTTGGCTTTCGCGTAGGCGTCGGGCCAGGAGTAGACGAGGGTTCCGGTGGCTTTGTAGCCATTGGTGTAACTGATCGAGACCTTATAGAACGGCGTATCGGGACGGCCTTTAATGCCGCTGAAGCGGACGCGGTTTTCGCCGGACTGTTCGAGCTTGATCGTGGTGAAGTCGGCGACGCAATCAGGCGTGATGTATTCCTTGGGATCGCCCATTTCGTAGAGAAGTTGTTCCTTGACGCCAGCGACGCTGACGCGGCCTCCGGTGCCGTGGTGCTTGGTGATGACGAAGGTGCCGTCGGGCTCGGCTTCGATGATGGGGTAGCCGATGTCGGCGTAGTCGGGCATGGTCTGCCAGTCGACCTGGCAATTGCCGCCGGTGCATTGCGCTCCGCATTCGACGGTGTGTCCGGCGATGGTGCCGGCGGCGAGGCGGTCCCAGTCATCGTTCGCCCACTTGAATTCGTGGATCATGGGCGCGAGCGCGAGGCCGGTGTCGGTGACACGGCCGCAGATGACGATGTCTGCGCCTAGCGCGAGCGCTTCGGCGATGGGCCAGGCACCGAGGTAGACGTTGGCGCTCTGCACTTGCGCGCGGATCTCGGCGAGGGGCTCGCCGGTGTCCATGTTCTTGAGTTCGATGCCGCGAGCGAGCAGGGCGTCGAGCTGCGGCATCAGGTCGTCGCCGGCGACGATGGCGACTTTCAACTTGCCGGCCAGGCCCTGGCGGCGCGCGATCTCAAGGACGGCGGCGCGGCAGGCTTCAGGGTTGACTCCGCCGGCGTTCGCGATGACTTTGACGCGGCGCTCGACGAGATCGGGCAGGACGCGGGCGATCATGTCGACGAAGTCGCGAGCGTAGCCCGCTTTGGGGTCGCGCGACTTCTGCTTTTGCACGATGGACATCGTGATCTCGGCGAGGTAGTCGAGGGTGAGGTAGTCGATGGGTCCACGGCGGACCTGTTCGATGGGGGCTTCGAGAGAGTCGCCCCAGAAGCCTTGGCCGTTAGCGATGCGAATCATAGTGTTTGTGTGGGTGCGGAATCCCCGCCGTGACCGGCGGGGTTAGAGCGCGACCTTACGGTCGGGCTTGGTAGAGAGTGTACGCGCGACCTTACGGTCGTGCTTGGTAGAGAGTGTACGCGCGACCTTACGGTCGCGGCTCGGTGCTGACGGGTCATGGCTACTTCGGACATCAGATCTTGTAGAGCTTCGCCAGAATCTCTTTCATGATCTCAGACGAGCCTGCGCCGATGGTGTGCAGGCGCGAATCGCGCCACATGCGGCCGATTGGGTATTCGGTCGTATAGCCGAAGCCCCCGAAGATCTGCATGCACTCGTACATAACCTTCTGGCAGAGATCGGTGGAGTGCAGCTTCGCCATGGTCGTTTCCCGAACGCAAGGGATGCCGCGATTCAGGAGATCGAGGGCGCGGTAGACCAGCCACTTGGACGCTTCGACTTCGGTATAGAGCTCGGCGAAGCGGTGCTTCCAGACCTGATTCTTGCGGATGGGCTGACCGAAGGCGTGACGCTCCAGGCCGTAGTTCATGGCGAGTTCGAGAGCGCGCTCCATGCTGTAGACGCATCCAAGAGATGCCGCGAGGCGCTCGCCCTGGAAGTTATTCATGATGTAGTAGAAACCTTTGTTCCACTCGCCGAGAATGTATTTCTTCGGGATGCGCACGTCGTCGAAGAAGAGTTCGCCGGTATCGGAGCACATCATGCCGACCTTGTGGATCGACTTGCCGACTGAGAAGCCGGGCGTCTTCGTCGGCACGATCACCATGGACACATTCTTGTGGACATCGGGTCCAGTGCGGACGCCTAATATGATGAAGTCGGCGCGGGGGCTGTTGGTGATCCAGAGCTTCTGGCCTTTGATAACGAGGTGGTCGCCGTCTTCGCGAGCGAAACACTTCATGGCAGCGACGTCGGAGCCACCGCCGGGTTCGGAGATGCCGAGGCAAGCGATGGCGTCGCCGGCGATGGCGGGCTTCAGAAATTCTTCTTTTTGTTCGTCGGTGCCGAGGTCCTCAAGGGCCGGAAGCGTGATGTCGCTTTGGACCATGAAGCCCATGTTGACGCCGCCCGAATAGGTGTACGACATGCCTTCGTAGTAGGCGGCGGTGGCCCACCAATCCATGCCGGAACCGCCGTACTTGGGGTCGAGCCGAATGCCGAAGAGGCCCAGGTCGCCGCCTTTTTTGAAGAGCTCCGTCGGGAAGAGGCCCTTGTGGTCCCACTCTTCGGCGAAGGGCGTGATCTCTTTCTGCACGAACTTCTTTACTGTGTCGCGGAAAAGAATGTGGCTTTCGTCGAAGTACGGATACTCGAGAGCGGCGGTGGGGGCTTGGTCCATGACGGGAGTCAATTTGGGGAGTCTCCTATTTTTCTTTGGGTTCGGTTTCCGAAAACGCGCCGATTTCAACCAGCATCTGGCCCGGTGATACAACCTGACCGATGCGCACGAGCACCTGGCCGACGCGCCCGTGGATACTGGCTCGGATGGTCTGTTCCATCTTCATCGCTTCCAAAACCAGCAGCGGATCGCCGGGCTTTACCTCTTTGCCGGGTTCGACGAGAATGCGAAGAACCTGGCCCGGCATGGGCGAATTTGCAGTTTCGCTGCTCGGCCCGCTTCCGGATTGAGGATAACGCGAAACGCGCTTCAGGCGGTGGCTGTAGCTAGCGGTGTCGACGAAGTGGAGGTCGCCATCGGTCGCGATGTGAACCGTTATTTGCTGTCCGTCGATCTCGATGCGAGTGTCCGAAAGGAAGCTGATGGTGTGCTGCGCGCCATCAATTGTGACGGTGTAAACGCCGTTTTCAAGATGATACGCTGCTGTGTGCCGCTTGCCGTCGGCTTCGAATTTCATGAACGGATCGCGGAAAAAATTGTTGCGGTAATGGCGGGGAACGCCCGTCAAATTGCGTTTGGGATTCTGACGGTCGAGGTGTGCGGAGAGAATCGCGATCGCTTGGGTCGCGTCCACTGGCGGCGCTGGTCCGGCGGCTTGGACGAACGCGGTGTGCGTCGCACCGGATTCGAAATCGGGGTGTTCGAGTAAATGGAGAAGATGGAGGCGATTCGTGATGGGGCCTTGCGCGATGAGGTTGTGCAGTGCGAGCCGAAGTTGACGAATAGCGGCCGGACGATCCGGCGCGTGCGCAATAATCTTGGCCAACATCGAATCGTAGTGGATACCGATTTCGGTTCCTGTCTCGATACCCGCATCGACGCGAACGCCGCTCGGCGCGATCCAGTTTCGGATACTGCCCGTGGACGGAAGAAAGTCGTTGTCAGGATCCTCGGCGCAAAGGCGCGCCTCAATCGCGTGACCGCGAGGTTGTATTTCGTCCTGCGCAAACGGAATCGGGCGGCCTTCCGCGATTTCGATTTGGAGGCGGATGAGGTCGAAACCGGTGATAGCTTCGGTTACGGGATGCTCCACCTGAATGCGGGCGTTGACTTCGATGAAGTAGAAACTGTTGTCGGGCGCAAGTAGGAACTCGACGGTGCCGGCGCTGGTGTAGTGAATGGCGTGCGCGAGGCGCAAGGCAGCGTCCGTGAGCGTGGCGCGCGTCTCGGGATTCAGGCCCGGTGACGGCGATTCTTCAATCAGCTTTTGATGACGGCGCTGGAGCGAGCATTCGCGTTCGTAGAGATGGACGATGTTGCCATGCTGGTCGCCGAGGATTTGCACTTCGACGTGGCGCGCTCGTTCGACGTACTTCTCGACAAAAAGGCTGGCGTCACCGAACGCGGCTTGTGCTTCGCGGGCGGCGGCGAGCATGGCTTCGTCAAGGTCCTCGGCGCGATCGACGCGGCGCATCCCTTTGCCACCACCTCCGGCAGCGGCTTTGACGAGAAGGGGGAAGCCGCCTTCCGGTCCGGGCACGATGGGGACTCCGGCGGCCTTGGCGATATCGCGGCCGGCGGTCTTGGAGGCCATGCTGCGCATTGCTTGCGGAGTGGGTCCGACGAAAGTGATGCTGGCGGCGGCACAGGCCTCCGCGAATTCGGGGTTTTCAGACAGGAAGCCGTAGCCCGGATGAATGGCATCGCAGCCGGTGCGCTTGGCGGCGTCAATGATTTTTTCGATGCGCAGGTAGGAGTCGCGGGCCGGGGCGGGGCCGATGTGAATCGCTTCGTTGGCTTCGCGGGCGTGCGGCGCATGGCGATCGGCATCGGAGTAGACGGCGACGGTGCGGATTCCCATGGCGGCGCAGGTACGCAGCACGCGCCGGGCGATTTCGCCGCGATTGGCGACGAGGAGTTTTCGAATGGGCTTCACGTTCACCATTCGGTTCGGGCCTGGGAATCTCCGATCCCTGCGCGCGGGCTCGTGAAGGCTGGGCAGGCTGTGAGGCGAGATCGGCTAAGAGAGAATCCGCTCACTTCGTTCGCGGTTCTTTGCTGGTTTGGCATGACATGGCATGGCGTGCCGGTCCGGTGCAGTGTGCGAGGCGAACTCATACTAGTGGCGAAAGACTCCCCATTCCATCGTGCCTTCGACGGGCCGATTGTAGGAGGCGGAGAGTGAGATGGCAATGACGGTGCGCGTGTCGCGTGGGTCTATGATACCGTCGTCCCAGAGGCGCGCGGTGGCGAAGTAAGGGTCCGACTCGCGGTTGATTTGCTCTTCGAGCTGCTTCTTCGCGGCGTTCATTTGCTCTTCGTCGATGGGGATGCGGGCTTTCGTCATGGCATCGCGGCGAATGATGTCCATGACTCCGGAAAGCTGCGGACCGCCCATCACTGCGATGCGGTGGTTCGGCCAGGTGAAGAGGAAGCGCGGTTCGTAGGCGCGTCCGCACATGGCGTAGTTGCCGGCACCGTAGGACCCGCCGACCATGATGGTGATCGCGGGGACGGTGGAGTTCGAGACGGCGTTGATGAGCTTGGAGCCGTTGCGAATGATGCCCTGCTCTTCGTAGCTGCGACCGACCATGAAGCCGGTGATGTTCTGCAGGAAGAGCAGCGGAATGTTCTGCTGATTGGCGAGTTCGATAAACTGCGCGCCTTTCGCGGCGGATTCCGAAAGCAGGACGCCGTTGTTGCCCAGGATGGCGACGGGGAAGCCTTGGATGCGCGCGAAGCCGGTTACGAGCGTTGTCCCGTAGGTAGCCTTGAATTCTTCAAAGCGCGAGCCGTCGACGATGCGCGCAATGATGTCGCGGACTTCGAAGGGCACTCGCACGTCGGCGGATGCGATTCCGAGGAGTTCGTCGGCGGGGAAGAGCGGCTCGTCTCCCATACCTGCTCCGGCGGGTAGTGGCGGCTTCGGCAAGTTGTAGTGCGAGACGATGTCGCGGGCGATGCGGATGCCGTCGATCTCGTCGTTCGCGAGATAGTCGGAGAGGCCGGAGATCTTCGAATGCATCTCCGCGCCGCCGAGCGATTCTTCGTCGACGATCTCGCCGGTGGCCATCTTGACGAGCGGCGGTCCGGCGAGGAAGACGAGGGCCTGATTGCGAACGAAGACCGTGTAGTCGGACATGCCGGGCAGATAAGCCCCGCCGGCGGTGGAACTGCCGAAGACGACGCTGATGGTCGGAATGCGCATCTTCGAACGGCGGGTAAGTTCGCGGAATCCGCGACCGCCGGGGACGAAGACTTTGGCTTGCTGGGGCAGATCGGCGCCGGCGGCTTCGACAAGCAGGATGGTCGGCAGACGATTCTGCATGGCGATGTCGGCGAGGCGTGTGTTCTTCCAAAGGCCGGGTTCGCCGGTGGCTCCGCCTTTGGCCGTGGCTTCGTTGGCGATGATCAGGCATTCGCGGCCGGAGACGAGTCCGATGCCGCCGATGACGCCAGCGCCGGGGACTTCGCCGTCCATGCCGATTCCAGCGAGCGGGGCGATTTCGAGGAAGTAGGAACCTTCGTCGAGCGTCATTTCAACGCGCTCGCGCGGCAGCAGTTTGCCGCGTTCGACGTGGCGTTTGGTGTACTTTTCGCCGCCGCCTTCGGTGGATCGCTTGAGGGCAGAGCGGAGCTTTGCGACCTCGACAGAGAGGGCGGCGTAGTTCGCCTGAAACTCAGGCGAGTGCGGATCGGCTAGGGAACGAAGAGGCTGCACGCGAATCGCTATTGTAGCGTTGTCGGCGAGGGCGTCGCAGCTTGCCGACACCACGTGAGTCGCGTGAGGATGCGCCCGCTCAGGATCTTGCCGTCAATACACTGACCAGCTAGCCCCCCCCCCGGACGGGGTGCGCGGGCACCCTCACGATACGCAAGCAACGACGCCCGCGCGCTCCGTCTTCCGGGCTGTTACTTAGGAGTCTTGCCTGCCACAATCTCATCCCCGCAGCCAACTGCCTCACTATGGTGATTCCGGTTCTTTCGCTCGACGGGAGCCACGCCATGACCAGGGGCGGGGACTGCGCTCGCCAGTGGGACGCGACGCATCCGGCCCTCAGCCAGGCGTGGCGCGGAAACTGGGAACGCGTCACGCTGTTTTTCGCGTTTCCAACAGAGAGATTCGTAAGGTGATCGATACGACCAATGCCGTCGAGTCGCTGAACATGAGCTTGCGGAAAATCATCAAAACGCGATAGCCCACCCTCATCCCCGCGATTTGCGGTACAAGCCAGCAGGCCCGCAGCGCCAGGAACCGCCGCCATAATCCCAAATTGAGATCCGCCGAAAATCTCAAGGTCCGTCGCCAAGCGCCCTCTAGATTACCCGTAATTACCCTAACTCGATATAGTCATAGCAATGCCCATCGATCTCGCGCCCATCGATCTCGCGCACTACCGCGCCCAGTTCCCGGTCACCGAAAAATACATCTACCTCAACCACGCCGCCGTTGCTCCGCTCTCCCGCCGTGCCTCCGAAGCCATGCAGCACCTCGCCGCCGACGCCTGCTTCCATGGCTCCCACCACTACGCCGATTGGATGGCGTGCTACGAAGGCCTCCGCGACGCAACCGCGCGCATGATCCACTCGAAGCCTTCGGAAATTGCCATCGTTAAGAACACTTCCGAAGGCATCGCCACCATCGCCCTCGGCATCCACTGGACAGCCGGCGATTCCATCGTCGTCTTCCGCGAAGAGTTCCCCGCGAATCAGTACATCTGGCAGCGCCTCGAGGCCAAAGGAGTTCACCTCCGCTGGCTGTCCATCTACGACAGCCTCGACAAAATCGACGAAGCCTGCCGCGGAGCCCGCCTCCTCGCCATCAGCTTCGTCAACTACCTCAGCGGCTATCGCGTCGACCTCGAAGCCATCGGCCACATCTGCTCCTCCCGTGGAGTCACGTTCTTCGTCGACGCCATCCAAGGCCTCGGCGCATTCCCTATCGACGTCGAGACGATGCAGATCGACGCCCTCGCCGCCGACGCCCACAAGTGGCTCCTCGGCCCCGAAGGCTGCGGAGTCCTCTATGTCGCCGACTACCTCCAAGACGAAGTCGATCCAGTAGAATTCGGCTGGACCACTGTCGCTTCGTACAACGACTACGCCTCTCGCGACATGACCGTCCGCCCCGACGCCGGCCGCTACGAATGCGGAACCCTCAATACCATCGGCTGCTACGGAGTCCGCGCCGCCGTCGACCTCCTCAACGAAATCGGAGTCGCCAACGTCGCACCCAAAGTCCAAGCCCTAGCCGACCACATCGCCGCCGGTGCAAAAGCTAAAGGCTACGAACTTCTAGGCCACCGCACCCCAGCCACCGGAGCCGGCATCGTCAGCGTCCGCAAAGCCGGACTCGATTCCGCCGCCGTTCTCGCGAAGCTAAAAGAAAAGGGAATCGAAGCAGCCAACCGTCAGGGCTGGGTACGCTTCGCGCCGCATTTTTATATCAGCACCGAAGAGATTGCGAAAGCTATCGATCTCCTTCCCTAGCGGGCGCGAGGGCGGATGAGAACGAGCACGAAAGAAAGCGGCATCGAGACGCACACGCAAAGACCCAAAGGGGTGGCGCAGTAAGCGCGGCACAGCCGAATCCGCGCAGCCGCGTCCGAACAGCCGAGTTCGAGGCTCTCCGCCAGTCGCTGCGTCATACTGAGGAAGTGCAACAGAGCGCCACAAGGTCTCCGTTGGCGCCAACCGCCCCGACCCCGGAACCTGCCCCCGCTTCTCCGCGTATTAATCATTAATGAAGACCCTGTCCACTGTCCTTATCGCCGTGTTTCTCAACGCCCAAACACCGAAAGCCGCCGACCTCGCCAAGGAAATCATCGCTAAGGAAATCGGGCAGGCTCGCGAATTCGGCGAATTTACGTTTCGGTACGAAGTGATGCATCAGCGCTTCTCCGCCAAAGGCGTCGTCGACCATGAATCGACCGAGGCAGGCGAATCCTACATGAGCCATCGCCAGAACATCGATATCAAGCTCGAACGCAATGGCAAGCCCCTTAAACCCAAAGATCTCGACAAAATCCGCAAGGCAGCCATCCTTCAGATCGAAGCCGACGCCAAACTGCACAAAGCAGCCACCTACGCCGAAACGCCCCTCGACAAACGTCCCGGACCCGGCTTCCAGCGCAATGACGTCCGCATGAGCGCCGTCGACGTTCTGCGCTATTGCAAGCTCACCGAACCGCGCGCCGAGAACAACCTCCTCGCCATCGATTTCGACCAATGCAACAGCCCCTGGCCCCACGAAGCCCACTACCCCCATCTCCGGGGATCACTGTGGATCGATACCAAATCCCGAGTCCTCGACAACTGGAAGGCCTTTCTGAAAGACGGGCCGCAAGCCGGCGCCGTCATCTTCGAGCAAACCACGCAGCTAGGCCCTGGCGGAACCCGCGTGCCCGCCTTCAACCGCTTCAATCTCTCCGTCGCGCCGCATGTCTTCCCGAATCAACCCTACGCGACCACCTACCGCTGGACCAATCCGCAGCGCTTCGGCGTCAGCATCGAGCAAGCGATCGCCGATCCCAAGCAGTAGCCCGCTCGCGAAGCCTAATGCCATGCGGATCGCCCCGCCCCGCTACACTAGCCTCTTGCGGACCCCCATCCTCATCGCATTCCTCGCCGCCTACTTCCTCTGGTTCGCCGGGCCCGGCCTATTCACCGGATTCGCCCCCGACGACATGCATAACCTGCATAAGTATTGGGAGGCCGGGCCCGCCGCCGTCGCCCAGGCGAATCTCACCTTCTGGTCTTCCTTTTACCGCCCGGCCGGAGGCGCCTGGTATCTCGCCATCTACTCGCTGGTCCACATGGACCCAGTAGCCTATCGCGCCACCTGTTTCGGGCTGCTCGCGCTGAATCTCTTTCTGCTCTACCGGCTCGCCCTCGCCGTCACCGCCGACGCCGATTCCTCCGCGCTTGCGACCGGCATCGGAGCATTCCACGCCGCGATGGTCCCGATCTACTACAGCAATTCGACGATCTACGACATCCTCTGCTACACATTTTGTACCGCCGCCCTTGTTTGGTATCTCGAAGACCGCCCCTACAAGTTCGCAGTCTTCCTCGCCCTCTACATCGGCGCGCTGAACGCCAAGGAAATGGCGGTTACTCTCCCCGTTTTCGTTTTGATCTGGGAATGGGCTCATCGCCGCCGCACCCTCCGCGACCTCGCCCCAGCTCTCATCGCCGGAGTTCTCACCGCCCTCTACCTGTATGGCAAGATGAATGGCCCGGACCCACTGAATGCACAAGACGCCTACAAGCCCGCGTTCACCGTCCAGCGCTTCTTCGCGACCGCGCGCAACGACATGAATCTGCTCTTCTATACCGAACGCTGGTTCAATACCGCGCGCGTCATCCTGCTCTGGATCGCACTCCCATTCGTCGCGTGGCTCCTCCGCTCGCGGACCCTCGCACTCTCTGGAGCCTTCGCCATCCTGGCCTTCCTCCCCGTCAGCTTCGTCCCCCCGCGCGAAGGCTTCGTCTGCTATCTCCCGCTGGCCTGGTGGTCGATCTACGCCGCCGTCCTCGTCCTCGAACTCCGCCGCCGCTACACCCCGAAGATCCCTGCCCTGGCCGTTGTCCTGACCATCCCGCTCCTCCTGATGCCCCTCCATACAAAACGCCAGACTCCGTTGCTCGCCGGACTCCGAGGCGCGCAAGCCCGAACCAACAATGCCTTGGCCGATCTCTGCGGCCTCCGCCCAAAGCTCACACCGGCCGGCCGGGTTCTCATCCGCAACAACCGCTTCGGCGAAGACTGGGATATGCTCTTCCTCGCCAAGCTCTGGTTCAATGATCACCGCGCCCAAGTAGTCCTCCAAGAAGGTGCCAACGAACCCCGAGGAGACTCAGCCCGCGAGTTCGACCTCATTCTCGACGACAGCGGAGGCCACCTGCGCATCGTGCATTAGCCCCAACGAAGCACCGCGAGCGTAAGGAACTGTGAAAAACTCCTCCGGCCACTCGGCAGCAAGGAACCGCGAACGAAGTGAGCGGATCTCATCCATAACGACAGCGCCCGACATATCCCCGCCGCGGCGGGGATGCTTCGCTGAACGCCTCTCTCTATAGCTCCGCGTGCAAGGGACTGGGATCTTTGCACCGAACCGCGAGCGCAAGCGAGCGCCCCACGAGCACCGCTTAGCTCAACCCATTGGTAGACTTGTGATCGTGACTCCAGCACCAGTCCCCGAATGCGATGTGTGTGGCGGCACAGGTTGGAAAACCATCGATCGCGACGGCATCAGCGCCGCCGAACGTTGCGCCTGCGGCCAAGTCGGCCGTACGGACCGCATGGAGGCCAAGGCCCGCATTCCGCCCCTCTACGCCAAGGCGTCCTTCGACAATTTCTATCTCCCCAACGACAACCCGATGGCGCGCAAGCAGCTCTCGGATGTCTCGCTCGAAGTCCGCAACTACGCCTCCCGCTGCACGCCCTTCGATGAATCAAAGCCCGGCCTTCTGTTGATCGGCGACCCCGGGACTGGCAAAACTCATCTCGCCGCCGCCGCGCTCCACCGGATTATGCAGCGCGGCTTTGAAGGCCTCTTCTACGACTACCAGTCGCTATTCGACGACATCCGCGCCGGCTACGACAAGAACTCCGGAGCCAGCGACAAAGAAGCCTATCGCTCCGCTCTCGAAGCCGAATATCTATTGCTCGACGACCTCGGCGCGCACCGCGTCACCGAGTGGGCCGAAGACACCATTACCGCGATCATTACCCACCGCTGCAACAACCGGAAGCCGCTCATCGCCACCACCAACTTGCCCGATCAGGACGTCCATGGCAAGCAGATCGAATCCATGGCCGGATCTACACCCATCTACCGCAAGACCCTCGGCGAAGTCATCGGATCCCGCGCCCGATCGCGGCTCTTCGAGATGTGCCACGTCGTCCGCATGCCCGCCGTCGAAGACTACCGGTTGCGCAAACTCCGCCCCTAGTATAGCGTTTCACTAAAACATATCCGTATCGATTTGTTTGATGCTATGCTGAGTCATGGCTCGTTCATCGACGCGTCCACGACTGTTATTGACGG
>JAYVTO010000182.1:0-3798 GCA_043788745.1 Acidobacteriaceae bacterium | reverse complement strand
AGCGGCCACCGACAACACCCCGCCCCTCATGCTCAGGGCACCCGCTCGCTTACGGTTCTTCTTGTTTAGTACGCGCGACCTTACGGTCGCGCGTACCGGTTGCGCACCTCCCCGCTGGCGTCGCACTTGAACCCCGCCTCGGGCATCAAAGGAGGATCCGCGCCGTGACAGCGTGCGGGGTTATATCGGGCCCTGTCGGTATGGATGAGATCCGCTCACTTCGTTCGCGGTTCTTTGCTGCTTACCCCAAGCGGCTTACCCAAAATCTCCGCCAACTTCGCCGAGTTGATATTCCCGCCGCTCACCACGCAAACAATCTTGCCCACACCCGCTCGACCTGCCAACGCACACGCCACCGGACACGCCCCAGCCCCTTCCGCCACCACTCGATTCCGCTCCACCAGCACACGCACTGCATCCGCCACCTCGTCCAACCCTGCCACCACCGCGCCATCCACCAAGCCCCGCGACAGCGCAAGCATCGACGCAACCACCGTCTTGCTCCCGATCCCATCCACAAACGACGGCGTATAGTCCACGCTCGCAACCGCGCCCGCCGCCAGCGACGCACTCAGCGGAGCCGCCGTTGCCACCTCTGCCGCCAACACCCTCACCGACGGCTGCACCGCCTTCACCGCTGCCGCAATCCCGCACGCCAATCCGCCGCCGCCCCACGGCGCCACCACAGTATTCACCGCGGGCAGATCCTCCAGGATCTCCAACCCGATCGTCCCGTTCCCCGCCATCACGTGATCGTCATCGAACGCGTGAATGAACAACCCATCGATTCCCGGATAGCTCCGCTCCTGAAACGTGCGCCACCAATCGTCGAACGGAACCTTGATCACCTCACCGCCCAGCCACGCAATCGCTGCCAACTTCGTCTCCGGGGCCGTATCCGGAACAATCACCCGGCACCGCACTCCCAACTCTCGCGCGCACCACGCGACCCCTTGCGCCATGTTCCCCGCCGAAGCCGTATACACACCGCGAGCCAACGCGGAGGCATCCGCATGAGCCATCGCGTTTGCCGCGCCCCGAATCTTGAACGCCCCAATCGGCTGCAAATTCTCAAGCTTCAAATAGATTTCCGCCGGCTCGCCCGCATACAGCCGGACTAATGGAGTCCGCACCGCAAACCGGTACACGTTGGGCGCTGCCGCCCGGATCGCTTCCAACGTCACGCTCATCGAGATCTCCGAAACTGGCCCAAGGAAACTGACATCGCCACTATGCTACGCCAAATCCGGAAGCACACACTTCCGGCCAGCGCGCAGTAGGTCGGACCGCCAGCTCCGACCCCACGTCCGCCTCCACCATGCCAAAATGGACTCCGTACCCGCAACCTTCCACTGAACCCGGTTACCGCCCCATACGTCTTTAGGAGTGACCATGCGTCCCTACTACCTGCAGCCCGATGACGACGACTTCGATTTTGGCGGTGACGACGGCGATGACAGCGACGCCGACGACGACAACCAGTTCGACGATTCGGACGACGAAGAAGACGACCCCGACCCGGACGACGCCGGCGACGACCCGGGCGACCTCGACCCCGACCCGGGCGACCCGAGCGACCTCGACGACGACAGCGATGCCAGCCCCGACGATCCCGACGTCGTCGACCTCGGTGACGACGCCTACCTCAATCCCGACGACTACCCCGACGCCATCGAAGAAGACTTCGCCGAAGACGACGGCGACTGGACCGCCGACGGCTACGCCGCCTCCGCCGAGCGCCTGTTCGGCAATCACGAGTACTTCGGCGACACGCTTGACACCAAGCTCGCCGACGAAGGTTTCCAGCGCTACGACGATCCGCGCTTCTCGCAAGCCTTCGATCAGGTCTCTCCCGGAATCTCGCAAAACGTTCACCTTTTTCAAGGCCCCAGCGGACTCTCCGCCTTCGGCTTCGTTTCGATGGCCGCACTGCGGTTGCTGATGGCGCGCTATCGCAACATGGACTTGAGCAACCTCGACGTCATCACTCCCGACCGCGGCGAACGCCTGGAGCCCAAGCCTCTGCCGCCCGCGATCCAGAACCTGACACCCGCCGAAGGCGTCGACCTTCGCAAGTTCGCTTCGCCCGTCGGCGACCAAAAGCAAACCTCGCGCTGTTCCGCCTACGCCTGGACGCACGCGACCGAAATGGTCCGCTGCATCCGGAACAACGATTCGCAGCAGCTTTCTCCCAACTACACCATGCTCGCCTTCCAGCGCATGCAAGGCGACGCGCAGGATTACAACTACGCCTTCAAAGGTGGCGACGGAACCGTCGGCGGCATCGAACCTGGAAACGTTCTCGTCGAACGCGGAACCTGCAAACAGGAACTTTGGCCGGATGACCAGCCTCGCCCCATCGCCCCCGAAAAGTCGCTCGAACTCGACGCCGCCCAACGCACCCTCGATGCCAATCCCTGGCCGATCTCACTCGACGACGTGAAGAAAGTGCTCACCGCCGGTTCGCCTGTCCACCTCGCCATGAGCACCGGTCCCGAGTTCGCCGACATCGGCCGCGACGGTATCGTCAAAGTCCCCGAAGCCGCCAGTGGCCAGCACGGCCGCCACGCCATGTTGATCGTCGGCTACACCGGCAACTTCTACATCGTGAAGAACTCCTGGGGAGAAGATTGGGGCGACAAGGGCTACTGCTACATGCCCAAGTCCGTCCTGGCCCAATCCGATCCCGAATTCGTCGCGATCCTCTACCCGTCGCTGCAACCGCCGGATTTGCCGCCAACCCGGTAGCTTAAAAAGAAGCGAGTAGAGAGATAAAATCCGTCAGTAGGTTGGAGAATTACGAAGGCTGAGTAACGCAAGCACTGCTGCGTGCCGCGTCTGGACTCGTCTCGACGCCTTCCCCTTCTTCTCGAAGACCCTCTCGGATGTTTTGTTCGCCAACCTTCTATTTCGACTGTCTCCGAATCGAATACAGTTGACTCGCGGTGCGCACCAGCAGCCGCTCTCCTGCAATCGCCGGAGTCGCGAGCGCCATCTCTTCGAGCGGATTCGTGTGCAGCAGTTCGTACGTCTCTCCCGCTTTGATCACGAACGTCTTGCCTTCTTCGTTCAGGCAAAAGATCTTGCCGTTGTAGGCCCAAGGAGATGTGGTGAAGTCTCCAGCCCCTTCGGGGTCGATTCTTGTTTTGTAGCTTTGCTTGCCGGATTTGAGATCGAAGCGGGCAATGATTCCTTTGTCGTAGAGCACGTAGAGGCCGCCTTGATACGCGACCGGCGTGGGGATGTAGGTTCCCGCCCTGGGGTCGGACCAGGCTACGAAGTTGTTCGACTTCTCGCCTTCCACGAGCGAAATATCGCCGGATGCTCCGGGCTTGATCGCGTAGAGGCCCTTCGAGACTCCGGCATCGACGAACAGCATTCCATCGTATGCGAAGGGGCTGGGTACGGTCAGGTACGACATGCCGTTCAGACGCCAGAGTTCTTTGCCTTCGAGGTCATAACTGATGGCGGTTCCGGGGCCGACCGTCACAAGTTCCGTGCGCTGCGGGTTGGTCCAAAGAAACGGCGTGGTCCAGCCGGAGCGGCGGGGTTGCTTCTCGTCTTTGATATTGCGATCGGTGCGCCAGAGTTGCGTGCCGGTTTTCTTGTCGTAGGCGGCAAGGAACTGCTGTTTTTCGTTGTCGCTCAAAATGATCAGGCTGTTGCCGTGCAAGACGGCCGACGCGCCAGTGCCGAATTCGTTGAACATCGGCATGGCTTCGAGCTTGAAGTTCCAGACTTCGGTGCCTTTCAAGTCGAAGGCCCACATACCCAGGTTCGTGGCATAGACGTAGATGC
>JAYVTO010000181.1:0-3302 GCA_043788745.1 Acidobacteriaceae bacterium | reverse complement strand
GTTCCCCCACCTTTTCAAAACAGCCGCCCATTCCAATATCTGATCGCCCCGCTTCCCTCACTACCGGTCATCCCAAGGCCCTTACCGGCGGATTAGGGGGAGTCTGTTGAGATCGTCGTTGCGCAACGCGACGCTCGCACGCTCGTTTCCATCGAGATCGAGAATTGCGGTCGGATATTCGTTCTGCTGTCCGGCGAGGTAGGTGGAGTTCCCGCTGGGCGTGGTCACTTTCTGCACGAACGGATCGAGGCCGCGCAGCTTGTACTCGGTCATGGGGTGGCGATTGGTGATGACGTGATGACCGCCAGCCTCTGCCGAGTTGAACAGTTTCACCAGATTGAAGCCCTGGCTGTACACGTCGGGAGATGAATTCATTCCGTGATCCGAAATCACCGCAAACAGGGTCTCGCTCGCGTAGGGGCTGCGCTGGATTGCCGTCCAGATACGGCCGATCAGCGCATCGATTCGTTCCAGGGCGCGGCGCTGCGTTACCGGGTCGGCGGTAAGATGCGCCGAGTGATCGAAATCGCCGCTAAAGTAATCGACGTAGTGCATCGCCGGATCGCGCAACGCGGCCAGAAGGTCGCGCTCCACTTGATCGGTCACGGCCACGCTCATCGCGAATCCGGTTTGCCATTCGTCGATCAGTTCCTCCACACTGCGCGTCGCGAAGCGATTCTGCAAACCTTTGGTCACTACCGAGTAGCGGATGCCCCGCTGTAAGAGTTGATAGCTCTGCCGTTGCCCGGTGTAGCCGAAATAGTCCATCAGCATCGGAATGCCGCTTTCGTCGAGGACCTCGACGCCGGGCATGTCGACCTGTCGGCTCATCGTGTACTTCACGTAGAACGGGAAGAAGTTCAGATAATCGCGAGCGCGCAGCGTGTACCGATCGAACTCCGCGTTGCCGTGGATCGCCAGGTGCTGGCCGGTGTCGAGCATCGACCAGGACGGCGTGGACAGGCTAATGCCGCGCGCATAAAAGTTGTTGAAGATAACGCCGCCCGTCACGAAGACTTCTTCGATCCAAGGGAGGCGGCTCTTGCCGCCGCGGCCGGGCTCGGAATCCGGCACGCGTTCCGCGAGGTAACGGTTGACTAACCCCATAGGCACGCCGTCCAGCTTCAACACGACAACGCGCCTGGCCTGCCCGTGCAGCAGCGTGAAGGCGGCCAACAGGATCGCGATTCGCAGCAGCACAGTCAATGGATTTGGTCTTGGATCCCGCTCGGATCGAGCGGAACGCTCAAGGGCGATTCGGCATAGCCGCGCGCAAGCGATCGCCACTGTTCGTCGAGCTTCGGATTTGCGGCCAGTTTCTGTAACTCTGCCCGCGATTGTTCCGCGCCAATGCGGTGTAGGGCCCGCAGACAACTGAGCCGCAACTGATCGTCGCGGCTTTCAAGAAATACTTGCGCCACCGCGGGGGCGGAACGGGCCGGATAATCGGCGTGGGTCAAAACATCGAGCGAACGCCGGATGTCGGCGGCGTTCCAAGTGACTTCGGATATGGATCGCGAAGCGGCAACCTTGGCGAGGAACTCTTCGTGCCGCACCACGCGCCGTTCGGCAGCCAATCGAACCGCGATGTCAGGGGTGGGCTTTTCGCGGGGGTTATAGAGTCCGAACGTGAGACTACTCAACACCGATTGTGTCGTGGTCCAGAATCCACGGCGGATAAGCCGGTTCAGTTCTGCTCGCCGGTCCAACTCCAGGTGCGCCGTCAGCCCCATCGGATCGCGCGCGTACCGCAACCGCTCTTGATGCTGCGCTTCGGCGAGCGCCCGCTGGCCGCCGATCGTTTCGCCCAGCGGATTCAGCCCGAGCATGTTCAGCCGGCGCTGCAGTTCCGTTCGCAATGCCGGCGTTAGCTCCTGGTCGAATGCCAATCGATAGCGCAGTTGTGCGTAGGAGCGCCGTCGCGCCGCGCGATCCACGGCCGCGCCGTGGCGCGAGCGCACAAAGTTGTAGCTCATCTGTCCGGCCAGCAGCGGTAGATTGGTGAACCGTGCGACGCCCGCGATGCCAAACATCGCGTCGTTAATCGCACGCCGTGTCAGCTCCGTCTGCCTCGCTCGGCGGTTGTGCCGGAAATCCGACATCAGCATGGGCGCGTTTGGATGGTCGAGGCTGTACAGCGCGAGCGGAATCATCTCCGTCAGTTGTCTATCGTCTGCCGGCCGCCGTTCGGTGTAGCCGGTCCAACTTGTCAGTCGAACATCGGAAAACGGATTCGCGATGCGCAACAGCCGCCCGTCGTAGGGTTGCGCCGGGCTTCCGGCGGTGGGCAGATCCTTTCGCGCAATCCACACAATGGCGCGCGTGACTTGCCCCGCGGCCCCAGTGGCTGAAAATACAGTCCATTGGGTTCAGCCTCCTGCCGCACCAGTTCCCAGTTGTGCCCGCGCGCTTCGCGGTCCTTTTCGCGCTGATCGAAATACGCGTCCGGAAGGCGTCGATCACTGACCAATCCGCCGAACGTTTGCGTTGCGAGCTTCACCCGCGCCTGCATGGAGCGGAGTTCCAGCTCGGTCATCGACCAGTTCGATTGGCCCTGCTTCTCGAGGTCCGAGAGTACGGCGAGCGATTCCATCAACTGGATTCGACGGTAGTCGCGCGAATGTCCTCCGTAGCTGCGCGACGACGCTCGCACCATGCGCCCGGACGGGTCTAGCGCGAGCAACTGTATCGCCTGCATGCCGAGATCCTGGTACACCAGATTTCGCGGATTACTGAGATCGAAGAGCGCCTGCGGCGCGCTGCGCGGCGTCCCGACAGCCGGGGCGCGCCAATAAAAAAACGGGAGCGCCGCGGCCATCCGCTGCACAAAACCCGGTCGCGTGGAATCCAAAGCCCACACGTATCGCAGGCGCGCCGATTCCGGATCACGCTGTCCGAGGTCGTGGCGCAGCACCGCAAAGAGAGGAACGCCATCGCGAACCAGAGTCAACAGGTCCGCGCTCTTGCCCACGCGGGTCCGCTCCACGCGGAAATCGGACACTGTTTTGGCGGAAGAAACGGGAAGAATAGCTGGGGCGGAAGCGAGTCGTGACCGATTGGTCGGAATGTCGGGCGGCTTGGCTTCGTTTCGCGCTTCGGAAGAGTCCGCGAACGCAGGTACTGTGGCGAAGATCACAGCAATGATAAGAAAACACTGCACGTCGGTTCGCAAAGCAGACCGAACGGAATCCAGGTAGGCGTGTGCCTCTATCGAGTTACGAAGGAGTTCCGGAGTCTCTCGCCCGATTTCTTGACGTCGGCATTGTTTATGTCAAATCTGTCAACGCTGCGTGTCTATTCCT
>JAYVTO010000180.1:0-7994 GCA_043788745.1 Acidobacteriaceae bacterium | reverse complement strand
CGTAGCGGTAGGCAAGCGGATTCGACGGATCGTCGAACTTCTCGATCCATGTATCGTACACATCCGGCCGATTCACCGTGTGGCTCCAGCCAAGCACTTCGTTGTGTCCGATCGTCGGAAAGCCCGAGCCAAAGAAAGACGCGCCCGACATGTTCCAGCCTTCGTCGGAATGCACGTGGCCTTCATACCACTGCCCGAGCCCAAAGAACGGCTGGTGCGGATTGATGAACAGCATCGCCTTGCCGGAGGCGCTCTTCTGCGGCGTCACGGCCCACATGTTGGAGCCCTGCGCCATGGCTTCCTTACGCCAGTCCTCCGCCTCCTTGCCCAGCACGCCGCCCGGAAAGACGTCCGCCGCCGCTCGGGCAGCACCCGCCTCGACCACCGCTTTCATGATTTCGTCGCGCCCAATTCCCGTCTGCCCATAAAGGAAGTTAACGTACACCGAGAACCGCCCGAACGAGAGCATCTGCCACGGCTCAAACTGCGTGATCATGCGCGTCTTCACTTGTGGATTCTTTGCGAGATAGTAGTTCAGGCCCTCCGCGTACGCATCCACCAAAGCCTTGATTTTAGGATTCATCCGCGCATATTCAGCCTTCGACAGCTTCTCGATCTCGAACGCGCGCACAATCAGATCTTCCGCCAGTGACTTCGCACCGTAAACCTCCGAAGCACGGCCAAGCGACCGGATGTAGCTGTCCTCGATCTGCCAGAAATTGTCTTCGGCTTGCGCATACGCGTAGCCGAAAACGCAGGAGGCGTCGGTCGGTCCGTAGACGTGCGGAACGCCGTACGTATCGCGATAGATCGTCACCGATTTGGCGATCTTCTCGTTCGCGAAAACCGGAAGGCAGAGAGAGAGCAACAGAAACAAGCGGACGTGGCGCATATGTCCGCTCAGACTATCACAGCAGTACGTTGTTAGTCGGTCTGCACCCAGCCGTCGACAATCTTGATGATCCGGTGCCCGTACGCCGCATTCGCTTCGGAGTGCGTCACCTGGATGATGGTTGTCCCCTGGTCGTTCAATTTCTTGAAGACCTCCATGATCTCTTTCGCCTGGCTCGAATGCAGATTGCCCGTTGGCTCGTCGGCAAGGATCACCTTCGGATTCGCAATCACCGCGCGCGCAACGCCAACCAACTGCTGCTGGCCGCCCGAAAGCTGGTTCGGAAACAAATCCTTCTTCCCGACGATGGCGAAGCGGTCGAGAACGTCGCAGACGATGCTGTCACGCTCACTCTTCTTCACGTTGCGATAGCTCAGCGGAATATCGAGATTCTCATAGACCGTCAGCGAATCGAGCAAATGATAGCTCTGGAAGACGAAGCCGAAATTCTTCTTGTACAGCTCGCCGCGATCCTTCTTGCTCATGCTATGCACGGCGATGCCGTCGAAGAAGTACTCGCCGGTCCAACTGGAATCGTGCATCCCGAGCAAGTGCAAGAGCGTTGACTTGCCCGCGCCCGACGGCCCCATGATCGACACGAATTCGCCCTCTTTGATATCCACGTTGATGCGCCGAAGCACAAACGTTTTCGTAGGGCCGTGCTCGAAGTATTTTTCGACGTTGCGAAGCGAGATTAGCATGTTGAACTTTCGAGTGTACCTTTACCTTCGGTCTCTGTCCGCAGCGTCAAGCGCTATTCTTCGCGTAGAGCATGCAATGGATCGAGCCTGCTGGCCCGCATCGCGGGCACAAGACACGCAACCAGCACCACGCCGATCATCAACTATCTGTTTCGCTTGTTCGGCGCAGGACCGCGACGTGGCCGTGGTGCAGGTGGCGGTTTCGTCTCACCCTTTTTCAATAGGGGCGTGGCACCTGCTCCGCCGAAGCCGAACTCCTTCACTTCAAGCCCTGTCAACGGACGCCAGGTGCCGATGGCCAGCGTCCCGATCTGCGTGGCGCCGATCTGCGTGCGGACCAGCTTCAGCACTTTGCCGCCGATCGCTTCGATCATGCGCCGCACTTGCCGATTGCGTCCTTCGGTGAGCGTGATCTCCAGATGCGTGTACTTGCCGGAATCGCGCAGCCGCACTACCTGTGCAGGGCGCGTAGGGCCGTCGTCGAGCTGGACGCCATTGCGGAGCTGCTCCAATTGTTCGTCGGAGACGAGCGTGGACGCTTTGACGAGGTATGTCTTCGGAACATGATGTTCCGGACTCATGACGTAATCGGCGAACCCGGTGTCGTTGGTCATGATCAAGAGGCCGCTGGTATCGAGGTCGAGGCGCCCCACGGGAACCACCCACTCGCCCAGATCTTTGATCAAGTCATAGACCGTGGGGCGGCCTTCGGGATCTTTGTGCGTGGTCAGGTAGCCTTTGGGTTTGTACAGCAGGATATAGATCCGCGTCGCTTCGCGCACCAGCTTGCGATCGAAGATGACCCGATCGCGTTCGAGATCCACCCAATGCTCCGGATTCTGGATTCGCTCGCCATTCACGGCGACGCGGCCATCGAGAATCCACTTCCGCGCTTCGGTACGCGAGCCGAGCCCTGCTTTGGACAGAACGCGCTCCAGCGTTTTGAGCGGGCGGTTCTCCTTTCCGGACTTGGGCCGGGCGCTTGCGGCTTTTGCGTTTTGCTTGACGCGCCGCGGATCCGGCTGAAAGGGGGGACGAGATGGCACGCTATTATCGTAGTCTCTAAGCGAACGTACGCGGCGCTTGGACAGAGAAGCTCGCCCGGCATGAAGAAGGCAATTCTCATTCGCGGAGCCCGGCAGTTGTTGACGCTGCGTGGCGTCGCAACGCCGCGGCGCGGCGTTGCATTGGGCCAACTCGGCGTGATCGAAGACGGTTCCGTGCTCATCGTGGAAGGCAGAATCCGCGAAATCGGCCCCACCCGCCGCATTGAGAATCTCACTCTCGCGCGGCAAGCGGACGAGATTCCAGCGGACGGCCGTGTCGTGATGCCGGGCTTTGTTGACGTGCTGGTTCACTTCGAAGCAGCCGAAACAGGTCCGATTGCGCTGGCCAACGCGCGTCGAGTGCTGCGCCTTTCCTTGTTGCACGGCACGACAACGTGGGGAATTCCCGTGCCGAAACGCGTTGCGCCCCAATTGGCGCGGGTCCTCAAGAAACTGGATCCTTCGGGCGAAACCATCGTTCCCTTCCTGGGCGATGCGACGAAAATCGTTGTGCCGCTCGTCGAAGCGGTGGACGGCCGTGCCTTGATTCAGAGCGGCGAGGCCATCGCAATCAGCACCGGATTTCATGCGGAAGATCAGCCCAGTTGCAACATGGCGATGGCGATCGCAACCGCTACGGATCAGGGTTTCACGATTGGCGAGGCACTCGTCGCGAGCACGATCAACAGTGCGTATGCGCTTGGCCTCGGCGATCGGGCAGGCTCCCTGGAGCCTGGCAAACAAGCGGATATTTTGATTCTCGATACCTCGGATTACCGTGATCTGGCGCGGGCGCGCGGACTGAATCTGGTCCATTCCGTGATGAAGCACGGCGAGATGATTGCGGAGGTTGCCGAGTAGCCATGCTGGAATGCGTTGCAAACTTCTCAGAGGGCCGCGACCCAAACGTGCTTCGGCAGATTGTGGACGCGATTGCGTCCGCGCCGGAAGTGCTTGTCCTCGGCCACGAAGCGAATGCGGATCATAATCGGTCCGTGGTTACGTTCGTTGGCCCGTTTCGACCGATCGTGGAAGCGGCAGTCCGCGGGGTGGAAGCCGCGTCACGCCTCATCGACCTTACGCGACATCGTGGTGCGCATCCCAGGCTGGGCGCTGCCGATGTAGTTCCGTTCATTCCGCTCGAAGGCTCGAACCCGCTCGAAGGCTCGAACCCGCTCGAAAGCTCGAACCCGCTCGAAAGCTCGAACATGGATATAGCGATCAATGCGGCGCATGAAGCGGGTTCTGAGATCTGGAAGCGCCTTCGCATTCCCGTATATTTTTACGAGAACGCCGCGCTTTCCCCCGAGCGGCGTCCGTTGCAGAAGGTGCGCCGCCGCGGCTTCGAACAACTTCAGCAGGACTACACTGCTCATCTGCCGAACCTCGGCGAGGCACCGCATCCCACGGCGGGCGCGACGCTGATCGGGGCGCGCGATTTTCTGATCGCTTACAACATCGTTCTCGATACAGGCGACATTGCGATTGCGCAACGGATCGCATGGGCGATCCGCGCGTCGTCCGGCGGGTTCGCGCATGTGAAGGCGCTGGGGCTGTACTTGCCGACTCTGGAGCGGGTGCAAGTGTCGATGAACCTCACGAAGTTCGCGGCGATTCCATTGGCGGATGTGTACGCGGCGGTCGAATCCGGCGCTCGCCGGGAAGGAACGCGTATTCTCGAAAGCGAACTGATCGGCTTCGTGCCGCAGCGCGCGTTCGACCTTGCGCCTGAGATTTACGGGCGGTGCCGCAACTTCTCAGAAGATCGGATTCTGGAGCGCCGCATCGCGCAACAAGCCGCCGCGAACGGAACCTCCACGGAATAGCCCTAAAATAGAAGTACGTGCTCGTACGTATTGAACCCACTTTGCCTCGTCCGGCCTGGCTGAAAGCGTCGGCTCCGGCGGGCGACAACTATCGTGACCTCAAAAGCCTGGTGGAACGGCTGCGCCTGCATACTGTCTGCGAGAGCGCCGGGTGCCCGAATATCGGCGATTGCTGGAATCGCCGTACGGCGACGTTCATGATTCTCGGCAATATGTGTACGCGCCGCTGCGGCTTCTGCGCGGTGCAAAAAGGTCCGCCGCTCGCTGTCGATTACGACGAGCCGCGCCGCGTTGCCGAAGCGTGTGAGGCGCTCGGCCTGAAGTTCGCTGTCATCACCAGCGTGAATCGCGACGACCGCAAAGACGGTGGCGCGGAGCTGTTCGCGCAAACGATTCGCGCGATTCGCGAACGCGTTCCAGGCTGCGGCGTTGAGGTTTTGGTGCCTGATTTCCAAGGTTCGCACGAGGCGATGGATGTGGTGATCGCGGCGAGACCGGACGTGCTGAACCACAATATTGAGACCGTGCCGCGGCTCTACAAGACCGTCCGCATGGGTGCACGCTACGAGCGATCGCTCGAAATGCTGCAGTACGCAAAGCAGGTTGAGCCCGCCATCCCGACGAAATCCGGCCTCATGATGGGGCTGGGCGAAACGAACGAAGAAGTTGTGGAGGTCATGCGCGACCTTCGCGCGCATGGAGTGAATATTCTGACTCTCGGTCAATATCTGCGGCCTTCCGCGAAGCATTTGCCGATCCTGCGTTACGTTCCGGTGGAGGAGTTCGCCAACCTCAAACGCTTGGGCTACGAGACGGGCTTCACGCACGTCGAGTCCGGCCCGCTGGTGCGTTCGTCGTTTCACGCGTCCGACGCCGTGGAACAGGTTCCGGCGGTTTCGAAATGAGGCCGGTTGCGCCCGGCGTCCATGCCATCACGTTGCCCTTGCCGTGGGAACTGCAAGACGTAAATGTGCATGTCGTCAAACTGGACGATGGCTACATGCTGATCGATTCCGGGATCGGAACGAAGGCTTGTTTCGAGGTTCTGGAGCAGACACTGCAGCAGCACGGGATCGCCTGGACGGAGATCCGTATTCTGTTCCTGACGCACATGCATCCCGATCACGTCGGGTTGGCAAGCAAGATTCTGGAGATCTCCGGCGCTCGCTTGCTGATGCATCGTAAGGAAGCGGCCTACCTGGCCGAAGTCGCGAATGGCGGGCAACACGCGCCGTGGTTGGGGCACGCGTTCTCAAACGCCGGAACACCAGACGAGATGCAGGCTCTCATCCATGAGTCGTTCCATCAAATGCGACGCAACTTCCGCGAGCTGACACCCGCGCAGATGCTCGAAGGCGGGGAACTGATCGAGACGGCGGATGGCCCGCTCGAAGTGGTCTGGACTCCCGGCCATTCGCCCGGCCATTTGTGCCTTTATTCGAGAACGCACAAATTCCTGATCTCGGGCGACCATATGCTCGAGAACATCACGCCGAACATTTCGTGGGTACCCGACAAAGATGCATTGGGTGCGTACTTGAGTTCGCTTGAGATGCTGGTTCCCTTCGACATCGGCGCCGTCCTGCCTTCGCATGGAAAGCCTTTCGAAGGCCACGCGCGCTGGATTCGCGCGACGCAGGGTCATCATGAAGAGCGTTGCGGAGAGATTCTGGCATTGACGCGCGAGACGCCGCAAACCGCGCACTTTCTCGTCGAGAACATGTGGAAGAAAAAGCTCTCGCCGTTCCACTATCATTTCGCGGTACTCGAGATACTCGCGCATCTCGAATATCTGCTACGGGCGGGCCGCATCGAAAGTGGCACCGCGCAAATGCTGCCACTACTATGGTCGCCATCCGCTGCGTAGTTGGTCTCGCGATTTTTGTGTCGGCCGCTCCGGCGGAGAGGGTCACGTTTTCGGCCGTCCGACAGGAGCTCATCGAAAACAGACTTCGCTCCGCCCCGAAAAAGCAGGCCGATCGCCAACCGGCTCTCGAAGAGATGTTCCGCGAGGCGGGTTGCTCGGACGGCTTGACGACGCAGGCAGTCAAGGGCGAGAAGTATCCAAACGTTGTTTGTACGCTCGCGGGCAGCGGACCGGGACAGATCCTCGTCGGCGCACATTTCGATCTGAAAGGCAGCGATGGCGTTGTAGACAACTGGTCCGGAGCAGCATTGCTGCCCACGCTGTTTCAAAGCCTCAAGTCAAACGAACTTCGGCACACATTTGTCTTTGTCGGCTTTACCGCCGAGGAGCGCGGGTTGGTTGGATCGGCGTCATTCGTCAAGCACAACAATCTGGAGAACGCGCGCGCGATGATCAACCTCGACACGCTCGGCCTCAGCGATACAAAGGTTTGGGTCAGCCACGCCGACCCCACTCTTCTCCGGTACCTCGGGGAGATCGCCAAAGCCGCCCAGATGCCATTGGCCGGCGTCGACGTCGAGAAAGTAGGAAGCACCGACTCCGAATCGTTCCGGAACAAGAAGATCCCGGCGCTGACGCTGCACTCCATCACGCAGGAAACCATGAGCATTCTTCACACTTCGAAGGATCGCATCGAGGCGGTCGATTTCGAAGCATACCAACGCTCCTATCGTTTGATCGCCCTGTATCTCGCGTACCTGGACCGCAAGCTGGATTGAACATACGCCGCAAATTCCGCGTATCCTTGTTTCGGAGGCTGGTATGTTTACCTTCCTGCTTTGGTGCATTCTGTTCGTCGCTTGCTGGCCGCTGGCTTTGCTGGCGCTGGTCCTCTACCCCATTGTGTGGCTGCTGCTGCTGCCATTCCGCATCATCGGCGTCGCCGTCGACGGCGTGCTCAAACTGATTTGGGGAATTCTAACGCTTCCATTCACGATCGGACGCCGGCTGAGCCGCGTCTAATCGCGTTTCGCAATGCCGCCATCCGATCGAGGCGCATCGTGCGCGCGCTGGCAGACGTTGGTGCGCACCTCTTGGATTGAACTTTCCGGCGGCGGGCGACGTTTACAATGAGGAACTAGTGGGCTGTCCCTGATGGTTCGATACCGCGATTCTGCGGGCGCTTAGTGCGCTCGACTTCGTCTCGCTTCGTGCGCGCCTCGAGGCCGTCGCTTGGCGGTTGTGGAGAGTGAGGCGACCGGGCGCTATCGGCGTCTCAAGGACAGGTCACTAGAAGGAGCCTCTCATGAACGTTTCTCGTCTGCGTCCGGCTTTACTCGCGCTTGTTGCTATTCTGGCGGTCATGCTACCAGCCAACGCCCAGACGGGCGAGATCAAGCACCGGTTCATCCAAACCAACGGCATCAAAATGCATATCGCCGAGCAAGGCGAGGGGCCGCTGGTTGTTCTGGTCCACGGATTCCCGGAGCTCTGGTATAGCTGGCGTCACATCCTCCCGGCGATCGCGGCCGCGGGCTACCACGTGGTCGCACCGGATATGCGCGGCTACGGCCAAACCGATGCTCCGCCGCGTGTCGAAGATTATACGCAGTTCCAGTTCGTGGGCGACATCGTCGGACTTGTGAAGGCGCTGGGCTACGA